>JAYELK010000055.1:0-19254 GCA_034717415.1 Campylobacterota bacterium
CTCATAGTTATATTGTGTTTGTATTTTCATAAGAGTATAATACCTAAAAATATTAGGTAGTTACATGAAAGATATATTAAAAAATTTCACTATCCTTTATGTTGATGACGAAGAGATGGTTAGGAAAAATGCCGTTGAATTTTTAAGCAGAGTATCTGCTAAAGTATTTCAGGCAAAAGATGGCAAAGAAGCTATTGGCATCTGGAAGGAACATAAACCCGATATAATCATCACAGACATTAGTATGCCTAAACTAAATGGTATTGATATGGCAAGTTATATCAGAGCGCATGATAAAGATGTACAAATCATCATAGCAACTGCCCATTGGGACACCCAATATCTGCTAAAAGCCGTTGAACTTCAACTTGTAAAATATATCATAAAGCCTATAACAAAAGATAAACTCATTGGAGCATTAGAGCAAAGCATAAAACTTATAGATGATAAGAGTAAATTTAATCTATCTCTTAGTTCCACATGCCAATACAACGCTTATGAAAAAGTTATATACGATAACAACGAAGAGGTAAAACTTACAAAAAATGAACTTCTATTTTTAGACCTCTTATCTCACTACCACTCAAGAGTTGTAAAGTATGAAGAGATCGAAAACGCTATCTGGGCGTATGAGGGTATGAGCCAAGATGCAATTCGTTCTTTAGTTAGAGGTCTAAGAAAAAAAGTTCCTGATGGAGCCATAGAAAACATATCTGGAATCGGGTACAGACTGCATACTTTTATAGATTAAAGTTCGATTTTAAAACAAGCTCCCTCTCTCCTATTTTGAACACTAAGTTTTCCATCAAGATGTTCTTCTATTATCATTTTTGACATATAAAGACCTAAACCTGTTCCACTTTTTTTATCTTTTGTAGAGAAGTAAGGTTCAAAGATTTTATCTTTTATATCTTCATCTACACCACCACCGTTATCACAAATCTCAACTACCAGCCTATCCTCTTGGCATGTAGAATTAATGGTAATTTTTGGATTTTCAACACTATTATAGATCAAAATATCTTTTGCATTTTTAATCAGATTTAGTATAACTTGTATAAATTCATTTTTATAAATATGTGTCAAATCTCTACCCTCTGAGTGAAGTTCTATCTCGATGGAGTTCATATCTAAGGAGTTCTTTATAAGTGTTACACTTGTTTTTATAACCTCACTAACAAGAACAAACTCTTTGGCTTTATCTGGTCTAAAATAATTTCTAAAGTCATCAATAGTAACGGACATAAACTCTAAAAGATCGGTACCCTCTTTTAATTTTTCTTCTAAATACTTTTTATTTAGTTCATCATATTCATACGCAGATTCAACATTCATAAAAACATACGACATCTGATTTAGAGGCTGTCTCCATTGATGAGCTATCATACTTAACATATCACCCATCTCTGCCATTTTAGACTGTTGAACTAACATTTTTTCCTTCTCGGTGTGTGCCTTAACCTCACTCTGAACTCTTTTTTCCAAAGAAAGATTTAGTTTTTTAAGTTCATCAGTTCTTTTTTGAACCTCATCTTGATACTCTTTAAAAATTTCATTGATTTTTCTTGATAAAAGAAGTGTTAGAATTACTACAAAAAATACAATTGAAGCAGAAACTTTTACAATAAACTCCAACTCCTTATCTAACATAGTCTCTAAATCTTTTTGCTTACTAAGTTCCTGCTCAGACATACTCGATATATCAAAACCATAAACCAAGTACCAACCTAAAGGCTTATAATACTCACTATAATAGTAATAACCATCTAACTTTTCTTTATGCCAAGTAGATTTTTTTGATAAACTTTTAACAATTATTTCAAAAGAGTCATCACTAAAATAATTTTTCATATTTGATGATATAAAGAGATTTTTTCTATCATCATATAGACTCATAAAATCTGAACTATCTATAGGAATACTTTTGAGCATTCCTAAAAGCGTAGTTTTTAGTTCCTCTATTTTCTCTAACTCATCTATGCTAGAACCTATAAACCAATCAAAAACACTCAAATCTTTTACTAAAATCCTCTGCCACTTTTTATCATCAAAAGAGCGACTTCTCAAAAAACCCTCTCCTCTTTTTCTTACGGTCTGTATCTCCTCAAGAACCATAGACCTTCCATCGGCATCTGCATAAGAGGAGAGTCTTCTACTCTCTAGCTTTTGATTTGGTGATAAAACACTATTTCCATTATAATCACTTATAAATATATGGCTTTGCTCATTACTACAACTCATCTGCCCTAAAGCATCAATAATCCTCTCTTTTATCTCTTGATTACTTTTTTTACCTTTATACTTTCTATAGATATATATAGCACTTTTATATGCCGTATCTACTCTGTTTTTTAACTCTTTTTTTAGGTTCTCTTCTACTCTATTGTACTTATAATCAAAAAGAAGATTTAACTGCTTTGCCCATAACTCACTCTTTGTTTTTTTAGAATCAACATGCTCTTTGATAGAACGCTCTTTTGCAGAGTTAAAATATGTCCCCACTTTATCGAGATAGAAAGATGTAATGAAAAAACTGGCTGTTAAAACTAAAGCCAAAGGTATTATTACTATAAGGTAGGGTATGATTTTTTCATTTAATCTCACTAAATATTCTCACTTACTACTTCTAGTAGTTTTTTAGGTTTTATACCAAGTTCAACAATATTTTCAGCTCTTTTTATGATGTTGCCTTTACCTGTTTTAAGTCTATTCATAGAGATATCATAGGAGTCTTGAGCCTTTTGTAGATGTGTCCCTACCTTTAACATCTCATCTACAAAAAGAACGAGTTTGTCATACATAGCTTCTGCTTCATTAGCTATTTTAAGAGCATGATTTTGCTGTCTCTGTGTTCGCCAAACATGCTCTATAGTTCTAAGTGTAACCAAGAGGGTTGAGGGAGAGACTACTAAAATATTACTCTCATAAGCTCGTTTAAAAAACTCTCCATCTTCACCAAGAGCTAACAAAAAAGCACCCTCTATCGGCATAAAAAGAAGTACAAAATCCAGACTGTTTACTCCTTGAAGTTTTTCATATTTTTTAAAACTAAGTTCTTTTACATGCCCGGATATACTTGCTATATGCTCCCTTAATGCTCTCTCCTTGGCATCTGAACTCTCCTCACTCATAAATCTTTCATAAGCAACAAGTGATACTTTTGAGTCTATTATAATATCTCTGTCTTGTGGCATGTGAATTACTACATCAGGACGATATGTTTTACCCTCTACTGATTTTAGCGTTGTCTGTGTCTCATACTCAACACCTTTACGAAGTCCAGACTCCTCTAAAATTCTCTCTAAAATAATCTCACCCCAATTACCTTGAGTCTTATTTTCACCCTTTAGTGCCTTTGTAAGGTTTAGTGCATCTTGTGAAAGCCGTGTATTCATCTCTTTGAGTCTTAACAACTCATCTTTTAAGAGATGTCCATCTTTTGCTTGGGAGTTAAACTGCTCTTTTGATTGGTTGGAGAAGTTGCTTATCTGCTCACGGAATGGTTTTAAAAGTATCTCAAATTGCTCTCTTTGAGTGTGGGAAAACTGTTTAGATTTATCTTCAAATATACGATTTGCTAAGATTTTAAACTCTCTGCTTAACTCATCTTTTGCCACTTGAAGTACACTTAACTTCTCATTTGAAGATTTTATCTCATCTTCATAACGACTATTTAAAACAGCATATCTAAGTTGCAAATCATTTTGTTCTTTTAAAAGCTCCACAAGCTGAGCTTTTAACTTCTCATTTTCAAACGCAGATAAAACAAGAGCATCTTTTTGTTTTAAGTATAAAAATGTTAAAAAAATTACTACCAAAAAAGTAACTATAAAAAGAATCATATATAAATCCACATGCCAACCAATAATATAAATTTAAAAGATTATACACTTTTAGAATTATTTAGTAAAGACAAGTAAGCAAAGATGAAGAAATCATAAAACATATGGAATTTTGAAACATTATTAATCTTAATTATTTTAAATATATTTAACTTTAATTATTCCTTTGGTATTTTTAGATATAATTCGCGAAATAGTTTAAGGGGAAGATGCTCTACAATGCCAAATGGCATAAGTAAGTGACTGACCATAATAAATGATATATTCAACAACTCATAAAAGGTTTAGCTCCAAGGCGAACTTTTGTTGGCGATACTAGTATCATTAACAGAAGTTTAACGCAGGAGATGAGCCTTTTATAAGTTGCCCTTCGGGTGAGAAGATAAGCTACAATCTGCTTCGTTAAAATCTCTTGAAGCACAATAAGTGCAACTGCGAGATTTTGCCTCACAGCTTATAGCTTATCTTCTCATTGAGTATGTCATTTATTATGGTCAGTCACTTAAGCTTGTATCATCTCCTTAATAAAAGGATTATGATGCAAGAAAATGCACAAAACGACTCTTCTACAGAAGAAACAACACTCACATTTGATGACTTAGGTTTAAAACAAGAAATACTTAGAAGTGTAAAATTTGCTGGTTTTACAACTCCAAGTCCTATTCAAGCTCAAGCTATACCTGTTATCTTAAATGGTAGAGATATGGTTGGTCAAGCTCATACAGGTACTGGTAAAACAGCTGCTTTTGGTCTTCCGGCGATTAACAACATGAAAGTAGATGGTCAAGTTGAGATGTTAGTAATAACTCCAACAAGAGAACTTGCTACTCAAGTTAGTGATGAACTTTTTAAATATGGTAGAAACTTAGGTATTAAAACTGTTACTGTTTATGGTGGAAGTTCATATAAACGCCAAATAGACTTTATCAACAGAGGTGCTAGTATAGTTGTAGCAACACCAGGTCGTCTTTTAGATACTCTTAAAAGAAACATGCTAGATAACTTCGCTCCTAGTGTTGTTGTTTTAGATGAAGCTGATGAGATGCTTGATATGGGATTTTTGGATGATATTAACGAAATCTTTTCATTTTTACCAACTAATCGTCAAACACTTCTTTTCTCAGCTACTATGCCAAAACCTATCAAACTTCTTGCTCAAAGGATTCTTGATAATCCAGAGTTTATCTCTATCACAAAAGGTGAAACAACAAACGCCGATATAGCTCAAGAGTATTATGTAATACAAGAGAGCGAAAGAGATGACGCTATTATCCGTCTTATGGATTCTGAGGAGAGTACAAAATCAGTTGTTTTTTGTAGAACTAAAAGCGAAGTAGATAGACTTTCAAATGTTCTCTCAAATGCCGGTTACTTAGCGAATGGTCTTCATGGAGATATGGAACAAAGACAAAGAGAGAGTGTAATCAAAGGCTTTAAAAATAACTCTGTTCAAGTTTTAGTTGCTACAGATGTTGCAGCTCGTGGTATCCATGTAAACAATATCTCTCATGTTTTTAACTACCATATCCCTTTTGATCCGGAATCTTATGTTCACCGTATTGGTAGAACAGGTCGTGCAGGAACTAAGGGTAAAGCTATCACACTCTTAACTCCACTAGAGTTTAAAGAACTTCAACGCATTAAAGCAAAAGTTGGAACTACAATGGAACACGCTTTTGTTCCAAGTAAAAATGACCTGAGAGCTAGTTCACTTAAAAAGATTGTAAAAAATATAGAAGACCAACATATCTATGATGAAGCACATAAAATTCTTGATCTGTTAAAAGAAGATATTGATGAAGAGACTATAATCTTTAAACTTATATCTATGATTTTAGACAAACAGACTATAAAAGGTCCAAACGCGATCGGAATTCCTGCTGATAAACTAACTGCTATTTTAGAAAGAGCAGAAAAAAGAAAAGATACAAGAGGTCGTGGTCGTAGCAGAAGTGGTGGTTACCGTGGAAACAACAATAGAAACCGTTCTAGTAGTAGCAGAGACCGTAATCGCTCTGGTGGAAGCAGAAGCTCTAATAGAAGCAGCAGTGGCTATAGAGGAAACAAAAGTAACAGAGACTAAACTTCTAAACTTCCTTGGCATGTGAATTTTTATTTCCACATGCCGTAAATCCCCTAATTACGATATAATTATTTAAAAGTATTTTTAAAGGTATTCTTATGATAATTTATGAAGATAGCGAAATCTATATAGAAACAGAAGATGCTCAAATCCCTTGGCTTAAAATATTTACGCAAGAACCATATAAAGAGTTAGGTGATATTCCAAAAACTTTGCGTCTAAGACTTTGGGAAGTTTATGATGTAGTTGAGTATGAGATGAAACATTACTATAGCCCTCAAAAAATCAACATGGCTTCATTTGCCAATATACTTCCAAGAGTTCATCTGCATGTAATGGCTAGATTTGAAAAAGATTCTCACTTTCCAAATCCTATGTGGGGGGAAAAATTAAGAGATGCTAATCTTAAACTACCTAGTGAAGAAGAATTTCACAAGAGAGTTTTTAATGCTTTAACTATTCGCTAAATCTATAAAGATTATGCAAAAAAGTATTTAAAAAATGAACAGATTGAGAAGGTAGATATAGAACAGTATCTCTAAAAGATTACTATTTTACTTCTTTAAAGGTGAAAAGGGAACAATAGCTGAACCCCAAGTTAATCCTCCACCAAAAGCATCAAGTAGTAATAACTCCCCAGATTTTAAAGAGCCATTTTCATAAATCTCATTGATAGCCATTGGAATTGAAGCACCGGAAGTGTTACCATATTTTTCAACTGTAACTACAACCTGCTCCTTTGTCATTTTAAGAGCATCGCCAACTGCTTTTATAATTCTATAGTTAGCTTGGTGTGGTACAAAGTGTTTAACAGCAGAACTCTCTATCTTATTTTTCTCTAAAATCTCTACAACATCTTTAGTAAGTGTACGGACTGCAACTTTGAAAGTCTCATTCCCTTTCATCTGCATAAAACAACTTGTAGCCTCTTGGTCAAGAGAGTCATGAGGAGAACCTGTACCACCATTTGGACTCATAAGAAGATCTGCATAACTGCCATCAGAACCAGTATTAATATCTATAATAGCTTCATCTCTGTTTTGAGTTGCACTAACAATAGCAGCACCGGCACCATCACCAAATAGGATACAAGTTCCTCTATCTGTATAATCAGTTATCGCAGATAGCTTTTCAGAACCAATTATAAGTACATTTTTTTTCATACCTGATTCTATAAATGCTTTTGCGATAGAAAGGATATAGACAAATCCTGTACATGCAGCAGAAATATCAAAAGCTGTAGTATTACCGAGTCCGAGTTTCTTTGCTATAATTGTTGCAGTTGATGGCATACAGAAATAATCAGGAGATATAGTCGCACAGATAACCATATCTATATCTTCTATTTTAATTTCACTTCTTTGGATTGCTTTTTTTGCAGCTTCAACACCCATATCACTAGTAGTTTCATCTTTAGCAGCAATACGACGCTCTTTTATACCTGTTCTCTTGGTAATCCACTCATCTGAAGTGTCAACCATTTTTGCCAAATCATTATTTGTTAAAATTTGTTTTGGAGCATATGCACCAATAGAACGAAGAGCTGCATAAGTCATTAAGCTTCCTTTTGTTGTAGCGTTTCTAATCTTGAAATAATATGTTCATTCACACCGGTATCAACATAGTTAATAGCTTGATAGATTGCAGTTTCAATTGCTCTGGCATTACTTTTACCATGACTAACAATTGCACAACCTTTTATACCGATTAGTGGTGCACCACCTACTTCAGCATAATCTATCTCTTTTTTAAGAAGTTTAAAAACTTTTCTCATTAAAAGTGCTCCAGTAATTGCAACTGGAGATTTTCTAATATAATCTTTTATAAGCCCACTAATAGTTGAAGCTACACCTTCGGCAGTTTTAAGGACTAAATTTCCAACAAAACCATCACAAGTAATGACATCACAACTACCATTAAATATATCACTTCCCTCAACATTTCCTTTGAAACCTGGATATCCTTGAAGCATTTTATGGGCAGCTTTTGTTACATCATTACCTTTTGAGTCCTCTTCACCATTTGCTAAAAGACCTATACTTGGATTTTTTATCTTTAATAAATCCTCTGCATAACATCCACCCATTATCGCAAACTGGGCTAAATGTTCAGGTTTAGAATCAACATTTGCACCAACATCCAAAAGGATTGAACGACGAGTAGTTTTTGTAGGCATAAGAGTTACAAGTGCCGGACGAGAGACACCTTTAAGACGACCAAGTCTAAGGGTAGCAAGAGTCATAGTTGCTCCACTATGTCCAGCTGACATAACACCATCAGCCTCACCCTGCTTAACCAAATCAACGGCTTTATAGATTGAACTATCTTTTCTTTTAACAGCATCAGTTGCAGCATCACTCATAGAAATAACATCATCACAATCAATGATTGAAATCTTATCTCTATAATGCTTTGGTAACAGAGATAAAATTTCTGATTTTTTTCCTACTAAGATAGGTTCAAATAATTTTTTCTTGAGTGCAGCAATACAACCTTTTACAATTGGCGCAGGACCAAAGTCCCCACCCATTGCATCAATAGCAATCTTTACCATTGACTACTTATACTCACCGGTAATTGGGTTAATATGGTGAGGAAGTTTGTAAGTTCCATCTTTGTCTTTAACTGGTTTAGCTAAAGTGATTTTATAGTGAGTTCTTCTTTTCGCTGAACGAGAGTGAGAGACTCTTCTCTTAGGTACTGCCATAGTAAAATCCTTTCTTTGTTTATTTTATTTTTTACAGTTTTCACAACTGTGATAGTCACTTTTGATAAGTTCTAGTTCTGAAGCTAGAAGTTCATCAAGATTTGCATGAGAATCAAAAGATTCAACAACATCTAAATCAATATTGTTTTCATCTTCATAAAGACCATCTGAGATAAAAAACTCAATTTTTTCATCTAATAATAGTTTAAATTCTTCACCGCATTGGCTACACTCAGTATCAAGCATACCATTTAAATCTGCATTAAGCAGAATTAATTTACCTGAATGATACTGCAAATAACCTTTAAAAGTTATTTCATTAAATTTTATATCAAAATCTAATGGAGTTTTA
The DNA here is from genome assembly GCA_034717415.1 of Campylobacterota bacterium. Classification (GTDB taxonomy): domain Bacteria; phylum Campylobacterota; class Campylobacteria; order Campylobacterales; family Sulfurimonadaceae; genus Sulfurimonas. The sequence continues at coordinate 8,985 of JAYELK010000055.1, forward strand.
GTTATTTTTCGAAGAGTTACTTTCAAAAAATCTACTTATGAAATTTCTCTTTCTGAGAAAAAGAATGCAATTTCAATAGCTGCATTCTCAACAGAATCACTTCCGTGAACTGCATTTGCATCTATATTTTCAGCAAAATCTGCACGGATAGTACCTGCTTCAGCTTCTTTAGGGTTAGTAGCACCCATAAGATCACGGTTCTTTTGCATAGCATTTTCACCTTCTAAAACTGAAACAACTACAGGACCACTAATCATAAAATCAACTAAATCGTTGAAAAAAGGTCTCTCTGCATGAACTGCATAAAATGCTTCTGCATCTAAACGAGAAAGTTGAATCTTTCTTGTTGCTGCAACTTTAAGACCATTGCTTTCAAATCTATCTAAAATTTTTCCGATAACGCCTTTAGCAACTGCATCTGGTTTGATTATTGATAGTGTTCTTTCCATCAAATCTCCTAGTAAATATAAAATTAGACCGGAATTATATCTAAAAAAAATATGTTTAAGTTTAAAATGAAAATTTTATAAGAAAGTTAGTTAAAATTCAATTGTTTTAACTCGAAGGGAAAGATAGAGTTCCAAAAATGAAACTCTATATCTAAAAAGACTATTCTACTACAGCTTCTTTGTTTGAACGCTGATCATCAGTGATATCTTCACGATGTTCTGGACTCTCACCAATAGCATCCCAAGTAATACATCCCTCAGTAGGACATGCAGTTGCACAAGCTGGTTCGTCATGATGACCAACACACTCTACACATTTATCAGCTTGAACGAAATAGATATCCTCATCTGTTGGATTATCGTCCTCATCTAAAATTGCTTCTACTGGACACTCATCTATACATGCACCACAGTTGATACAAGTATCGTTAATAATTACTGCCATTATCTTCTCCTAAATTTTAATTTAGACAACTATACACAGAAAATTTTTAAAGATAGCTAAAAGTATGATTTTTTAAGATTAAAATGTAAAATTCAGTAACATTTAGAGAGGTTTAAAACCCCTGCAAGAGGGGTTTTGATAATGATTATTATTAAAAAGCTAGATACTCTTTAATCTCATCTGCTCTATCAGTTTTTTCCCAAGAGAAACTATCTTCTTCTCTTCCAAAATGACCATAAGCAGCTGTTTTTCTATATATAGGACGAAGCAGATCAAGAGACTCAATAATCCCTTTAGGAGATAGGTCAAAGAGTTCTTTTACGCACTCTTCTATCTTCTCTTCTGAAACTTTTCCTGTTGTATGAGTATCTACCATAATAGATACAGGTTGAACTACACCTATTGCATAAGCAACTTGGATAGTCGCTTTATCACACACTCCACTTGCCACAAGATTTTTGGCAACATGACGAGCAGCATAAGCGGCACTTCTATCTACTTTAGTAGGGTCTTTACCTGAAAATGCACCACCACCGTGAGGGCATGAACCACCATAAGTATCTACTATAATTTTTCTGCCTGTTAATCCAGCGTCACCTTGTGGTCCACCAATTACAAATTTACCAGTTGGATTGATATGAAAAATAGTGTTTTCATCCATCATATCAGAAGGAACAACTTGTTTTATGACCTCTTGAATCATATCTTTGTGAATCTGTTCTTGAGAAACATCCGGTGCATGTTGAGTAGAGATTACAACAGTCTCAACTGAAACTGGTTTATCGCCAATATATTTAATACTTATTTGTGCTTTTCCATCAGGACGAAGGTATGGGACTATCCCCTCTTTTCTTACAAATGCGAGTCTTTGAGTCAGACGATGTGCTAAGTGAATTGGCAAAGGCATTAAAACATCTGTCTCACGACAAGCATAGCCAAACATAAGTCCTTGATCACCTGCACCTATCTCTCCACTAGCTTGATCAACACCTTGATTAATGTCAGGAGACTGCTCACCTATCCCATTTAAAACTGCTGCTGATCTATGATCGAAACCATAGGTCGCATCCGTGTAACCAATCTCTTGGATAACCTTCCTAGCTATCTCTTGCATTGGGGCATAAGCCGTTGTCTTCAATTCGCCTGCGATTACACAAAAACCATTAGACACTAGAGTTTCACACGCTACTCTAGCATTTTTATCATTTTCAATAATATAATCCAAAATTGCATCACTGATTTGATCTGCCATCTTATCAGGGTGCCCTTCTGTTACAGACTCTGAAGTAAATATATACTCTTTTGTCATCGATTTTCCTTATTGAAATACAGAGTCTAGCTCTATAAATCGTCGGAAGTATATCAGATGCTAATTAATGAGAAGTTAAATGGTTGTTATTTAAACAGCTTTTGACTATAATATCTTCTTTTAAAACCAAAGATGGATATATAAATGAAAAATAGAAATTTTATGATACTGGGCTTTGCTTCAGTCGGTCTTGCTATAACTCTGATATTTTCTGCAAATCTTTTTGCTTCTTCAGAGAGTGAGACAACAAAAGAGGCTTCACGACTGCAATCTTTAGCAAAATTTACAAAAGTTATCTCTATAGTTGAACAATACAATGTTGATGATATAACTATCGAAGAACTTATGGATAAAGCTCTTGATGGGATGCTTAAAAATCTTGATGCACACTCTAATTATCTTACTCAAAAAGATTACAAAAAACTAAAAGTTCAAACAAATGGTGAGTTTGGTGGACTTGGTATCACTATTGGCATTAGAGATGGTGCTTTAACTGTAATCGCTCCTATTGAGGGAACACCTGCCGATAAAGCTGGACTAAAATCTAGTGACATTATCCTAAAAATCAACAAAGAATCTACTCTAAATATGACTATAGATGAAGCCGTATCTATCATGAGAGGAAAGATTGGTGACCCTATTAACTTAACTATCGTTCGTGAGGGAGAACCAAAACCTCTCAATATCAATATTATAAGAGGCAAAATAACAATTGAGTCTGTTTATGCAAAAAAAATCAGTGATGAACTGCTATATATTCGTGTAACAAGTTTTGATAAAAAAGTTTCCCAAGATGTGACAAAAGAGATTAAAAAGAAAAAAGCTACAACAAAAGGAATTGTATTAGACTTAAGGAACAATCCGGGTGGACTACTTGATCAAGCTGTTGATTTAGTTGATCTTTTTGTTGATGAGGGAGACATAGTTTCTCAAAAAGGTCGCCAAGAGATTGATAAAAAAGTTTATACTGCCTCAAAAAGTAAAACTTTAACAACCGTACCGATGGTTATCCTTATCAACGGAGGAAGTGCAAGTGCTTCTGAGATTGTAAGTGGGGCGCTTCAAGACCACAAAAGAGCAATTTTAGTTGGTCAAAACACTTTTGGTAAAGGAAGCGTACAAGTTGTTCTTCCTATTACAGACAAAGAGGCTATAAAACTTACTATTGCAAGATATTACCTTCCAAGTGGAAGAACTATTCAAGCTGTCGGTGTTAAACCAGACATAGAAGTTCTTCCTGCTGAGTGTAAAACTCAACAAAACGGCTTTTCTCTTAAAGAAGCTGACTTGAAAAAACATTTAAAAGAAGAGTTGGTAAAAGTTGATGGAAAAGACAAAGATAAAGAAGATAAAAAAGAAGATAAAGATATAATTACACCAGAGATGATAAGTAAAGATATGCAGCTAAAAGAGGCTATAGATATTATAAAAGCATTAGTAATAATGAAAGGACAATAGATAATGGAAAAAAGAGAGTTACTTTACGAGGGAAAAGCAAAAAGGCTATTTTTAACTGATAATGAAAATTTAGTAATTTCAGAGTTTAAAGATGATTTGACAGCGTTTAACGGGGAGAAGAAATCAAGTGAGACTGGGAAAGGTGCACTTAACAACAAAATATCTACAGAGTTATTTAAACTTTTAGAAGCAAATGGAATTCAAACTCACTTTGTTAAGATGTTAGATGATAATCACATGCTTCACACTAAAGTGGATGTAATCCTTATAGAAGTTATTGTTCGCAATATCGCAACTGGTAGCCTTACTCACAATCTTGGCATAGAAGATGGAAAAGTTCTTCCTTTTACTTTAGTTGAGTTTGACTATAAAGATGATGATTTAGGTGATCCTAAGCTTAATGACCAGCATGCTCTTATTTTAGGACTGGTTGATTATCAAGATGAGCTAGATAAGCTTCGCAGAATGGCTAGACAGGTGAATGATGTCCTTCGTCCATACTTCTTTGAAAGAGGTCTTAACCTTGTTGATTTTAAACTTGAGTTTGGAAAAGATGCAAGTGGGAATATCATTCTTGTTGATGAGATAAGTCCTGATAATTGCCGTTTTTGGGATATAGAGAGTGGTGAGAAGATGGATAAAGACAGATTTCGTCAAGGTCTTGGTGGATTAACAGTAGCTTACGAGCAAGTTTTAAATAGAATATTAGGAAAACAGATAAAATGATTAAAGCAATAGTAAATATATCTCTTAAAGCAGGTGTTTTAGATTCTCAAGGCAAGGCAGTTCATCACGCTTTAGATTCTCTTCACTTTTTGGGTGTTGATGATGTTCGTGTCGGTAAACAAATCATTTTAAAACTAGATACTCAAGATAAAGAAAAAGCGATGAGTGATGTTACAAAAATGTGTGAAGAACTTTTGGCTAATACTGTAATCGAAGACTATGAAATCGAGTTAGTATGAGAAATCTTGTCAAAGACAAAGCTTTAGTAAGAGGAATTTACCAAGGAATTAACTTCCTTGGTGAAGGAGACAGAAATGACTAAGGTAACAATTCTTCAGTTCCCTGGAACTAACTGTGAGTATGACACTCAACACGCATTTGAAGAGTTAGGTGCAACTACTGAAATTTTATGGCATAAAGCTGAGTCTGTTCCAGAAGATACTAACTTACTAGTCATTGCTGGTGGTTTCTCTTATGGTGATTACCTTAGAAGTGGTGCAATTGCCAGATTTTCTCCTGTTATGAAAGCCGTAACTGCTTATGCAAAAAAGGGTGGAAAAGTTCTTGGAATTTGTAACGGTTTTCAAGTTTTAACAGAGGCCGGACTACTTCCGGGTGCATTAAAAAGAAATGACAACCTACACTTTATCTCTAAATATCATCACCTAAAAGTTATTAACAACGATAATATCTTTTTAAAAAAATTAGATAATAACTCAATTATAAATATTCCTATTGCACATCATGATGGCAACTACTTCATAGATGCTGATGGGTTAAAAGAACTTGAAACAAATAATCAAATTCTTTTGAAATATACAGATGAAAACGGTGAGATTAAAAACCCTAACGGCAGTATAGAATCTATTGCCGGTATTTGCAATAAGCAAAAAAATGTATTTGGTCTTATGCCTCATCCAGAAAGAGCAATGGAGAAACTTCTTGGTTCTAATGATGGAGTTGCAATGCTTCAAGGATTTTTATCAGCGTGATTCGTTTACTTTTTTTGGGACTCTTACTATTAACAACCTTAGTGGCAAGTGACTTTAACACTACTGACACTAATGATACAAACCAGAGTGATGCAAGTTATATCATGCCAAAGGTTCTCTACCTAAGTTACAAAGAGAGTCCTAAAAGAGTCCTAAAGGGAGAGATATTCTCCATCACAATTAAAACACTTTCTACTGTTGAAAGCTTTAGTGATGTTATATATGAGTTTTCAAATTATTATGGATTAGAAGCTTTAAACACTACTCCATATAGAGATAGTGACTCTAAATACTACTATGATACATTTCACTTTTTAACAACATCTAGTAACGCTAAACTTCCAGATATTACAGCATCACTCTCGTCATACCAAGAAAATCTTCTCTACCCAAGCACAACTTTAGTTGGTCCTAAACTAAATGTTGTAACACTAAATCCTAAAAAAAACTTCTCCAATATTATTGCCAACTCTTTTGAGATAGTTGAATATAAGACAACCAGTTATGATAACAAACACAACATCATAGTGCTTATAGCAAATGCAAAAAATTGTGACATCAAATCTTTAAACTTTCGTGGAGTTTTTAAACAGGGTGTAGAATCTATAACAGATGATTTTTTTGATGCTAAAATAATCTACTATGCTGTTATCAACAAAGAACTTGAAGAGTTCTCTTTTTCATACTTCAATCTACTTAACAATAGATTTTCACTTATAAATATTCCGATTATTGTCAATGATGACAGCGTTACAACACAGAGCGATCTAAAACCAAAAGATCAATCTCGTGAAAGATTAAAAATGTTAATCGCAGCAGTAGTTGCTCTAGTTGGCTTTATATTTATCTTCTGGCGAAAAAAATATGTATATCTAATCTTTATCATAATTCCTTTAGCCTATATAGTTTACATAGGAGTACCATCAAAAGAACTTTGCATAAAACAAGGCTCACAAATCTATCTCTTACCTGTAGATAACGGCACAGTTTTTGAGACAACAAGTCAAACAATACATCTGCAAAAAGAGGGAAGTGTAAAAAAGTTTTTTAAAGTAAAACTAAAAAATGAAAAAATAGGTTGGGTGAAAAATGAAGATATTTGCACACATTAGTTGGCTCTTTGCTACTATAATCATTTTTGCATCTCTTGCATTTTTAATAATTATATTTTATTTTGTACCAAAGCCTTACGCACCAAAAATATCATCTTGGATCATACGGCTAAGCACATTTTTTACCACAGAGATTGAGGGAGAGGAAGACCCAAATGCTCAAATGTTTCTACTAAACCATCAAAGTGATATAGATATAGCTGTTATGGAAACAAGTTCTAAAAGAGATTTAGCTTGGGTTGCGAAAAAAGAACTTTTTAATATTCCCTTTTTTGGACTTTCACTAAAACTGCCTGAAAATATAGCTGTTGAGAGAGAGAGTAAAACATCACTTATCAAACTCTTAAAAGATGCAAAAGATAGAATGAATAAAGGCAAAGTTATAACTATCTTTCCAGAAGGTACTCGCTCTAAAAACTCTAAAATGCTTCCATTTAAAGTTGGTGCAAAAATAATAGCAGACAAATATAAAATATGTGTTCAACCCGTAGTGCTTATGCAAACTGCAAAATATTACGATATTAAAAAGTTTTACTATAAACCAGGACGCATAAAAGTAATATATATGGACTCTTTTATAGCAGATGAAAATGATAAGAACTGGCTTAAAGATCTAAGAGTTAAAATGCAAAAGGTGTATGATGATGAGTTGGCAAACAATCCTAGCCATAGGTAGTGGTGGTTTTATCGGCGCAGTACTACGAGCCTACTTCAATGGTCTAATATCTCACAAATTACCACATGCCCTACCCTTTGGAACTCTCAGTGTAAACTTGGTTGGTAGCTTTTTAATGGGTATTCTTATAGCCTACTTTATGTATACCACAATATTTTCACTCCATACAAAATCTTTTCTCTCAACTGGAATTTTAGGTGCGCTTACAACTTACTCAACCTTCGCTATTGAAAGTTTTTTACTTTTAGAAGGTGGTCATATTTTATTGGCACTTACAAATATTTCACTTAACGCTTTTGGAACTATATTTATGGCTGGAAGTGGTTTTTACATGGCAAAGTATTTTATCAAATAGTGATAATCTCATTTGCACACCATGATGCCAGTTCCATATCGTGTGTGATGAGTAGCATTCCCATACTATCCAAATTTTCTATCAACATAGTCATAACTTCTAATTGAATCAGGTTGTCAAGGGCTGATGTAGGTTCATCAAGAAGTAATAACGCTGGTTCCATTAACATTGCTCGAACTATCGAAGCTCGTTGAAGTTGCCCACCTGAGAGTTCATGTGGAAGCTTTAAAAGCAGTGTATAATCTAAATTTATAGCCTTTAAATAATATTCTAACTTATCTAAAGAAGCTACATCTTTTATCTGATTTAGAAGTGTGTAACTTGGATGAAAAGAACTATATGGGTCTTGAAAAACTTGAGAAATTTTAGCACTTTGCAGAGTGCCATAAAATGGTTTTAAATTCTTTAATATAAGTTCAAAAAGCGTACTTTTACCAGCCCCACTTGCCCCTACAACAGCCTTTACTTCACCTTTTTTAAGGCTTATCGAGAAATCATCAAAGAGTAAAAAATCTTTACTGTATCCAAAAGATAGATTTTTTACTTCTAAGATATTGCTCAAATTATCTCTTATTAAATGCTAAATATAACTTAGTAAGTTCTCTGTAAAGAAGCTCAGGCTTGATGTCACCATTCTCCTCCCAGATTCTTTTCATAACTACATTATCCTCTTCACCGTTCCACACTTTAACATAAGTGTCATCTTTATAGCCATTATCTTGACGAAACTGATTGAGGATATTTTTTCCTACATAAAGTCTATAAAGAGTCTCTAAATCCAATCCACTAAGCACCACTAAATCAAAAAATTCACCTATTAATTTTTCTAACTCTAAACTATCTCTGTCTAGTGATAAGCGTATAATATTTTCAACTTTTTGAATCACTTCATCTTGATGGGCAAACATCTTACTTATAGTATCGATAGTGCTAAAACTCTCTAACTGTGAAATATTTATAGCCAAATCTTCAATTCCACCTTTCATCTGCTCAGAGTAATTCTCAATAGCCAAACTCATAATAAAGTGCCAAACATCAACAACTTCTATCTGTAGATTATCCCAATCCGGTTCTTGGTTTATACTCTTCCAATGCTTCCATGAAAATGAGTCCACCATCTCAGCACACTCCATATAGATACATCGTTTCCAATTTATAACTTTACCGTTTTTTGTAACACCCTTAGTCCACTTATCTCCGTTTGTAGCATCATTTAACTGTGATTGAAGTTGTAACATTAGTAATATTTTATCCATGGGAAAATCTCTTTATATTTTATTTTATTTATTGTATCTAAATATGATAAACTTCCGATTATGAAAAGAATTAACTGTAGAATATGTGAATATTATTTTGTAACTTGGAAACCAAAACAGCCACATGGTTGTAAGGCTTATGGCTTCAAATCTTTTCAAATACCATCTTTAGTGGTCTTTCAAACAACGGGGAGTGAGTGTAGCCTCTTTAAGAAGAAGACTCCTGCCAAATAATCTTTTTTCCAAATCCAAGAGCGTTATCTGTCATCTTAAAATAGTTGACTTTTATTTGCCAAAGTTTTGGTTTCATAACTATGGCATGTGGAAATTTCTTAAAATATAATTTTTTCAATTCTGCATCTTTTAGAAGTGAAAAAATACCACGAAACTGAATACCTTGAATTTTATCAATGCGCTTAGTCTCTAAAAGTATATTTCCGGCTATCCTTGAGTTTTGTGTTATGTGTGTTATGTGTGTTGTTTCATCACTGCTTGCAACTACAAAAGATAGCTTCTGCAAATCAAAAGCATAAAAAAGAGAGCAAACACTAAGCTCTTCACTATTTGAAGTTGCCAGACTCATTACATGGTGTTCATGTAAAAATAGACTGATTTTTTCTAAATCTTTACTCATCTGATGGAGAGAAAAGATATTTTTCTAAACCCTCAGCATTAGATATACCTCTTTTTTCTAACATCATTAGTGCTAAATCATCATATCTCAAAACATCATATATATCTACCGGACTCTTCATGTGATAATAACTTTTCATAAAATCTAAAAGAGTTAAAAAATTATCAGCCCTTTTATGACGACTATGTTTATACTCTTTATATTCATCCCAATTAATTTTTAGCAATTTTATACCTTTTTTCTAATGCATTTTGAAGTTGTTTAAGGGTATCTCTAAAAAACCCTTTTTGCTATAATTATTATATGCAAATTATTCAAAGTAATATATTAAAAAACTTTTCAAATCTTACTCATGCTTTTACACAAAGAGGTAGTGGAGTGAGTAAAAAACCATATGACTCTCTAAACCTTGCCTTTCATGTAGATGACAACCCTTTGCATGTACAAGTAAATCATAAACTCTTAGCAAAAAAATTAGACTACAAGATAGGAACAGCTGTTCATATGAAGCAGATTCACTCAAATATAGTGCACAAGTGACTGACCATAATAAATGATATACTCAATGAGAAGATAAGCTATAAGCTGTGAGGCAAAATCTCGCAGTTGCACCTATTGTGCTTCAAGAGATTTTAACGAAGCAGATTGTAGCTTATCTTCTCACCCGAAGGGCAACTCATAAAAGGCTCATCTCCTGCGTTAAACTTCTGTTAACGATACTAGTATCGCCAACAAAAGTTCGCCTTGGAGCTAAACCTTTTATGAGTTGTTGAATATGTCATTTATTATAGTCTGTCACTTATTGTAAATAAAGATGATAATTTTCACATGCCAAGAGAGTGTGATGCTCTAATCACT
>JAYELK010000056.1:0-3815 GCA_034717415.1 Campylobacterota bacterium
ATACTTAGGTTAATCTTTAAGATTTAACTTTAGTATCCCTCAAAGCCCAGCTCTTTTTTGAGTTGGGCTTTTTTATTCTTTTTTAATATGCGATCGTGGTGGAACGGTAGACACGCTACCTTGAGGGGGTAGTGCCTTACGGGTGTGAGAGTTCAAATCTCTCCGATCGCACCATAACTATAAGTTTCAATTTTTCTTTTTCCTTTCTTCAAATAATAATATCAGATAATCATTGTTTCATCATTTTTAGGTTATAGTAAAAAAAAAGGTATTAGTTTATGAAAATAGATGGGCGTTTTTGGCTTAGTAAAGATGGTGAAAGTTTTTTAGGCAGAGGACGAATGGAACTGCTTGAACAGATTGAAAAAACTGGTTCTATGAATGGGGCTGCTAAGGCTATGAAGATGAGTTATAAGGCGGCTTGGGAGCGTGTTAATGGGATGAATTCTCTTGCTGAGTATCCTATGATAACAAAAAAGACCGGAGGTAAAGGTGGTGGTGGTACTGTTTTAACGCCTTATGCTCATGAATTGATGGCAACATTTAGACGCTTTGAGGAACTACACTCTCAGTTTATAGAGCGTTTTGCAGAGGCAGGTGATGACCCTGAGCGTTTAGCTAGAATTCTTAGCCGTACATTTTTAACCACAAGTGCTAGAAATCAACTTTTATGCAGTGTTATTTCAATAGAAGAACAGGGTGTTAAAGGGTCGATAAAGTTACAACTTAATGGAGGTGAACTGCTTTGGTCTGATATTACTATCAAATCAATTCGTAATATGGGACTTGTTGATGGATGTAAAGCTTATGCCATTATCAAATCTAGTGATGTTCATATTTATAATACTCCCATACAAGACGATAATCAATTAAATATTTTACATGGAGATGTTACAAATATTGAATCAGCAGATGAAAACAGTGAAGTTACATTTGTGACAAATGGTGGAGAAACACTTGTTGGTCTCATTGGTTTACAAGAGAGTAACCTTCTTAAAAAAGATAGTTCTGCTTATGCCTGTGTTGAAAAATGCCATGTTATTTTAGGGCTATAAGGAATCTTTTAGGAAGTTCGCTATATCATTTCAAACACAACGAAAAAGCAAGGTTTGAAATGTTAAAAAAATTATTATTGGGAACTATACTTTTAGGAACTACCATATTTGGGGGAAGTATAAACATAGCAGTTGCGGCAAATGTTAGTTACGCTATGGATGATTTAAAAAAGGCTTTTAACAAAGTATATCCGGACACAGAGGTAAAAGTAACTCTTGGAAGCAGTGGAAAACTAACAGCCCAGATAAGAAATGGAGCGCCATATACTCTTTTTATGTCGGCAAATATGAACTATCCCTCTCTCTTATATAAGAGTGGAGTTGCTGTGACTAAACCGATAGTTTATGCACAGGGAGGTTTGGCTTATTTGAGTATTAAAGAGTATGATTTTAGCAAAGGTATAGATCTGCTTAAGAGTTCTAAAATCTCAAGAATTGCTGTTGCAAATCCAAAAACAGCACCATATGGAAAGGCCGCCATTGAGGCTATGAAAAATGCAGGAGTGCTAGAAGATATAAAGAGTAAGTTTGTATATGCTGAGTCTATTTCACAAGCAGTATCTTACACCATAATTGCAGCAGATATTGGTTTTGTTGCAAAATCTTCACTCTATAGCCCTAAGATGAAACGATTTAAAAAGGGTCTCAATTGGGCAGAAGTAGAGTCTAATCTATATACTCCAATAGATCAAGGGATTGTGATACTTAAAAATGGTGAAGCAAACTCCGAAGTTAGAGCATTTTATGATTTTATATTATCAAAAAAAGCAGAAAAAATATTTAATGATTTTGGATATTTAGTTCCATGAGTCAAATTGTTGCTAGAGTTAGAGAGATTGAGAGTGTTGATAATCTTAATATAGTTAAATTTGATTTTTATAAAGAGCAACTTACGATGATGAGTTTAGAGTTAAATGATAATATAAAAATCGGAACAAAAGTAAAACTTGGTATCAAATCAACTCATATTGTAATAGCAAAAAGTTTTAGTGGGATTATAAGTTATAGTAATCAAATCAAAGCAAAAATAGTCTCTTGTGAAAATGGAAAACTTTTAAGTAGTATAAAATTATTAGTAGAAGGTGTTATTTTAGAGTCAATTATTACAAGGGAATCTTCAAAAACAATGGATCTCAAAGTGGGGGATGATGTAACTCTTATGATTAAAGCGAGTGAACTCTCTATAGTGGAAATTTTAGATGATTGAACTGCTAAAAACAATTGAGTTTACTCCTTTTTTACTCTCTTTTAAATTAGCTGCTATTACAACGATTATACTCTTTGTTGTAAGTGTTCCTTTGGCATGGTATCTTTCACAAACTTCATCAAAATCAAAACCTATATTTGAGGCTATAACAGCACTTCCTATAGTTTTACCTCCATCTGTTTTAGGGTTTTATATCCTTTGGGCTCTCTCTTATAACTCACCTATTGGAGCATTTTTTGAAGAAACTTTTGGGATAAAGTTGGTATTTAACTTTACCGGACTTGTGATTGCGAGTTGTTTTTACTCTATGCCATTTATGGTTCAGCCACTTCAAAGTGGATTCGAGAGTATCAATAAAAATATGTTAGAAGCCAGTTATATAAGTGGAAAAGGCAGGATCGAAACTATTTTAAGAGTTGCATTGCCAAATATAAAACCAGCTTTAATGACTGCTATTATAGTGACATTTGCTCATACTGTCGGTGAGTTTGGAGTTGTTCTAATGGTCGGTGGAAGCATACCTGATGAGACAAAAGTGGCTTCAGTTGCTATATATGAGTTTGTTGAGATTATGGATTATGAATCTGCTCATATATATAGTGGTATTATGGTTGTTATCAGCTTTTTGGTACTACTTAGTGTCTATATCTTTAACTCTAAAGAGCGTCAAAAGGTAGGTAGTATCTAATGATAAAAATAGATATAAATAAAAAGTTGCATGGTTCAAGTGGAGATATGGATTTAGATATAAATCTAGATATAAAAGAGGGTGAGTTTATAGCTTTAGCAGGAGAGAGTGGTAGTGGAAAAACAACACTGCTTAGAGTTCTTGCCGGGCTTGAAGATGCTAAGGGAACTTTGAAGATTGGTGAGGAGATATGGCTAGATGGTAGAAAATCACTTCCACCTCAAAAAAGAGGGATAGGTTTTGTTTTTCAAGACTATGCACTATTTCCAAATATGAGTGTAGAGGAGAATCTTCTTTTTGTAAGCCAAGATATTGGTTTAGCAAATCATCTTTTAGAGATGACAGAACTTACATCACTAAAAAATAGAATGCCAAATAGACTAAGTGGTGGACAACAGCAGAGAGTCTCTTTGTGTCGTGCTTTGATGAATCGCCCAAAACTTTTACTGATGGATGAACCTCTTTCAGCACTTGACCCTAAGATGAGAACTAAACTTCAACGAGAGATTTTGACACTTCATAAAGAGTTTAAAACTACAACGATTATGGTTAGTCATGATCCAAGTGAGATCTATAGACTTGCCAATCGTGTAGTAGTTCTAAATCATGGACAAATTATTAACGATGCAACACCAATAGAGGTACTACTTAAAACAAGTGGTTCTCAAAAGTTTTCTTTAGAGGGAGAACTGCTAGATATTGTAAAGGTAGATGTGATTTATATAGCCATTATATCCATAGGACAACAGCTTGTGGAAGTTGTGGTTAGTAGTGAAGAAGCAAGTAGTTTAAAAATAGGGGAGAGTATAAGAGTAAGTACTAAAGCCTTTGCTCCAACGCTTAAACAAAAGTAAATGCTATTTAA
>JAYELK010000057.1:0-18913 GCA_034717415.1 Campylobacterota bacterium
AAAATTATTTACTTCTAAAACACTATTCTGATTCAAAAAAATCCTTTAAAATATGTCAATAAGTCATTATATCATAAAGTATATTTTAACAACACTTTAACTATACTCTCAAATATATTACATATGAAGGATGCTGGTTGAAGTCTTATCAAAACTTAGTTTTACTTCAAAATCTTTACCGTCTTAAATCTCTTGGCTTTGAATATACAGACCCATTTTCTATAAATGAAAAAAGTGGATTTGAAAAACCAAAAAGCTTAGATGAACTTTCACTAAACATTTCTACATGCCATCTATGTGATTTAAGTAAATCAAGGTCTCAAAGTATGAGTGGTTTTGGATCACAAAATGCAAACTTAATGATTATAGACTATAGCGTTTCAGAAAATGAAGACTCCTCAAATAGCTACTATACTGGTAGATCTGGAGAGATTTTAACAAATATGATAAAAAATGTTTTAGACCTAAAGATAGAAGATGTCTACTTTACACATGCCATAAAGTGCAAACCTTTAAATTCAAATCTACCATCTTTATCTGAATTTAACTCATGCAAAAACTACCTCTTTTCACAGATAGAGTTTGTAAAACCTAAACTGATTGTTACCTTAGGTAAAGATGCTTATGCTAAAGTTACCGGCGAAGAAGAAAATTTTGAAGGTGTCAGAGGACATGTTATAGACTTTAAAAAGTATAAACTAATACCGATTTACCATCCTCAGTATCTACTAAGAAATCCTGAGTCAAAAAAAATAACACTAAATGATTTAAAAACTATAAAGAGTTGCTTATGAAAAAACTGATATTTTTACTTTTACCACTTGCTGTGTTTGCACAGAGTTTTCTAATTTCAAATATTCCCATTCCAAAAACATATATCCAAAATTTAGACCCATATCCATGTAATGAAGAGTGTCTGCAAGAGTATCTCGACAATGATATGATTTTCTCATTTCTATCGCATGTAGATAGAAAGCTAGACAACAAAGAACAAGATGAAATAAGAATGATAAATATCTCTATCTTAAATCTTGGCTCAAAAATAATCAGTGAAGAACTTCGTATTGCTCTACTTTTACCGTATAAAACCATAGGCAGATATGCAGCATCTACTACAAACTCTGCCTTTTCCTATCTCATAACCAAAAATCGCTCTTTTGAGTTAAAAACTTATAAAATTGAGAGTGAAACTACCGAAGAAATCAGAACAACCCTTTCAAAGATTCAAGAGGATGGTTTTGACTATGTTATAGCACCTCTAACTCAAAAAGGTGCAAATATACTCTCTCAAATAGACCCTGAAACATACATCTACTTTCCTACTATTCACAAAGATGATATAAACTCTACATCCCCATATCTTATTTATGGTGGCATAGACTATAAAGCACAGAGCAATCTACTCTTAAAAGAAGCAGTGTCACCACTTGTAATATTTTATGACAAATCAACTATTGGCAAAAAACTAAGTCTATACGAAGAAGAAAGCTTTAAAAACAGAGCGTTTATTGATAAAAACTCAACTATAACCATAGAAGAATTTTCAGCACAGACAGAAGAAAACATAGAAATTGTAGATATGCTAGATGAAGATACAATAGAAGATGAAAACATAACAGTTGTAAAATTTTCAATCCCAAAAAGAACTACAAACCTAGAAAAACAACTAAAAGAAAATGAAGAGATAGTAGAAGGATCTTTTTTCTTAAACACACCTATAGTTAAAAGTGGTATGATTATGTCTCAATTAACACTCTATGATGTCAACGCAACAAACATTTTATCTACTCAGATAAACTACGACCCTCTTTTACTCTCTATGACGCAATATAATGATAGAAAAGAGATGATAGTAGCAAATTCTATCACCCAACATAACAATGTACTTATAGAGACAAACTCTCTTCTAAGCAATGATATTGTCTATGACTGGATAAACTATACTACAACGGTAGGAATTGACTACTTTTTTCATCTAATAACAAATGACTCCAGAGAGTACAATATAGCTATAAAAGATAATCAACTGATATACCCCATAGAACTTTTGAGACCATCATTCTCAAGGTTTACAAAATATATCTCAGCTAGAGAAGAGTGATAAAATAGTATCTTTCATTACATCATCTATCTTTTGGGGTCTTCCATCATAAGTGATATAAACTAAAGTTATCTTCATCTCAAAAAGTTTCTTCTGCTCTTTAAAAATAGTCTGTTTAACTATAAAAGATGCAGCCTTCATCTCAAGTAACTCATTTTTAACATCTAGTAAATCACCAAGTTTTGCACTAGCCAAATAATCAGCAATAATTTTTTTAGCTACAAAATGACCACTATCTAATGCTGGAGTTAAACCTTTTTTAAAAAAAGCATCACTCCTAGCCCTCTCGCAAAAATTTAGGTAGTTAGAGTGATAAACAACACCACCTGTATCTGTATCTTCATAATATACTCTTATAAGCATTATTTTAATTTCTCAGCTACAAGGGAATTTACCACTTTTGGGTTTGCTTTGCCACCTGTACTTTTTAGAACTTGCCCAACAAAGAAGCCTAAAAGTTTGTTATTACCTGCTTTAAACTTAGCAACATTATCTGGATTTTTTGCAATTATTTCATCAATAATAGGTGAAATTACAGAAGGATCACTAATTTGAACTAACCCTTTATCTTCAACTATTTTTGTAGGATTTTCACCAGATTTGACCATTTCTTCAAACACTTGTTTAGCTATTTTACTCGAAATAGTCTTATCATCAATCATCTTAATAAGCTGGGCTATCTGTTTAGCATCAAATTTTAGTTCATTCAGTTGTTTATCTTTTAGTTCTCTAGCTACATCATTTGCCACAATGTTAGCTAAGGCTACAGGACTATTAAGAACTGACTGTGCATCTTCATAGAAACAAGATAGTTTTTCATCACGAGCTAAAGTATTAGCTACTTCACTATTTAATCCAAATTCAAAAGTATATTTATTAAATAGGGTTTGTTCAGTTTCACTCATAGCTACCACTTCGCCATCTATTTGCACTTTTTTAGTTTTAGATGCGCTCTTGGATGTTTTTTTCTTTTTTCCCCAAGAGTCTTTAAGACCTACGATTTTATTAAACACCGGCTTTTCATCTGTGTAGTCAATAGGGTCAGCATAAAAGTACCCTTCTCTTTCAAACTGAAATCTCTCATCAGGTTTTTGGGTTATTACAGCAGGTTCAATAAGGGCATTTTTAATAACTTTTAAAGAGTCTGGGTTTATATCTTCTACTCCCTCAGGAACCTCATCTTTAAACAATCTGTCATAAACTCTTACCTCTACAGTTTTTGCAGTTTTTGCATCTACCCATTGAATAGCACTTTTAACCTTAATACCACTACTGTCTGAACCACTTTTAGAATCTTTATGATACTCAGCTTTTATCTCTACCACATTGCCCTTAGCATCTTTAATTACCTCTTTACAAGTGATAATATAAGCATGTTTTAGTCTTACTGGCTGCTGAGGAGTTAAACGGAAGTAACCTTTTGGAGGGTTTTCATTAAAATCCTCGCGATCAATATATATCTCATTTGAAAATGGTAATTTTCTTGAACCATCTTTAGGTACATCATCTGGGTAATATGAAGCTTCAAACTCTTCGTGACCCTCATAATTTACAATCGTTACTTTTAGTGGGTCAAGTACACACATCACACGAGGTACTTTTGTATTTAAATCATCTCTTATACAAAACTCTAACTGAGCAACATCAACCATTGAATTTGCTTTTGCTATACCTATTTGGTCACAAAAATTTAAAATAGATTCTGGTGTGTAACCTCTTCTTCTGTATCCTGCAATTGTAGGCATACGAGGATCATCCCAACCACTAACTTGTCCACCTTCTACAAGTTCTAAAAGTTTTCTTTTACTCATAACTGTATAGTTAATACCAAGTCTTGCAAATTCATACTGATAAGGTCTATGTAACTTTAAGCCTAAAGTATCAAGTACCCAGTTATAAATATCACGATTATTTTCAAACTCTAGCGTACAAAGAGAGTGAGAAATACCTTCAATATAGTCAGATAAACAGTGAGCAAAGTCATACATTGGGTAGATAGACCATTCATCTTTCGCTCTAAAATGATGTGCATGTCTGATACGATACAGAAGTGGATCTCTCATTTTCATATTTGAGGCACTCATATCAATCTTGGCTCGAAGAACATGTTCACCATCTTTAAACTCACCATTTTTCATTCTCTCAAAAAGGTCTAAATTTTCCTCAACACTACGCTGAGCAAATTTACTACGCTTCCCAGCTTGGGTAACTGTTCCACGATATTGGCGCATCTCCTCTTCATCAAGAGAATCAACATAAGCTTTGCCCATTTTAATAAGTTCTATAGCGTAATCGTATATCTTAGGGAAGTAGTCAGAAGTGAAATGTACACTACCTCCCCAGTCAAATCCAAGCCACTCTACAGCATCTTTTAGAGACTCAACATATTTTGTGTCTTCTTTAGTTGGATTGGTATCATCCATTCTAAGGTTACAGTGACCATTATAGTCACTTGCAATACCAAAATTTATAACGATAGATTTAGCGTGTCCAATATGTGGAAACCCATTTGGCTCAGGAGGAAATCTTGTAACAACCTCTTTATACTTACCTGACTTTAAGTCCTCTTCAACTATCACTCGTAAAAAATCTTTGCTCTCACTCATTATTATTAAACCTTTTGATTTTGAAACTCTTATTGGAGTTATATTTTATCATATTAAATCTATAAATTTAATCTTAACTCACTTTTTATGAGTTATATTTGAGAGAGTTGTATTTTTAAACATACTGATTATTGATTTTTTTGGAGCTCTCCATTTATCATGCAGAGAACATTTTTTCGTCTCATCACAAAGACCCATTCCCAATACACAATATATTTCTATATATTTTTGCCTTATGTTAGCATATTTGTTATAATAATAAGAATATTTAAGTTATAAAAGGCAGTGTTAAGAGTATGTACAAAAATAAACCATGTTTTCTTCATCTATTAACAGAACAAGAAAGAGATATAGCCTATCTGGTTGCTGAAGGTTTTAGTGATGAAGAAATTTCACAAAAAAGAAAAATTGCACTCTCTACTGTTAAAAAAGTTGTAGACTACATCCTTGAAAAAGCAGGTCTATCTGATAGAGTTTTGTTAGCTTTAAAGTTTAACTAACCCTCTACTCCATATTTTAAAATAATGATAAATGAACTGATTTTAAACTATGTAATGCTCTTTATTTTACTGGAAATTTATGAGATAAGTTGGCAGAAAGCACCAAGTATTATGGGTATGTTGATTCGTATGAACAGATACTATGCAAAAAGTATATTTTTGTTTTTAGTTATGAATCCGACATTTTACTTTGCTGTTTGGTTTGCAATGCTTACAGAGTACAGTGCTACTGCCATGATTTTACTCTTTATAAAAACTATAGATATTGCTACTAAAATTTTACTTATTCAACAAGTGTTTTATAAGAGAAAACTAACTCAAGAACTGAGTCTAATCCTTTTAGCACCCATAAACAGTTTCTTACCATATATGGGACTTATTATCTATCCACCACTTATAGCCTTAGCTATCTAACTCGGTGTAACCCTTTTGAAGTTGTGCTTTTTTTGATAGCATCTGAACACTCTGTGTTATATCGCCTTCTGCTATATGATAATGTTCGTGAAGTTTTTCGAGTGAATCATCAATCTTTTGCGTTAAAATCACGCCCAGTGACTCTATCTGTTTTCTCATAGCCTCTATCTGCTCATCCTCAGAAGCTTTTAAATCCTGAGTAATCATAGTAAGTTGTGATTGTGATTTAACATAGTCTGCTTTAATCATCTCCATATCGTGCATCAACTCACTAACTGTTGAGTATATATCATGCAGACCACTATTTTTTGCCTCTATCTCATCCATCTTCTTAGATGAAAGAAGCATCTGTTTCATTATTATTTCACTCTGCTCTCTTATGGCAATCAATCTATTTTCGCCCTCATAAAGAGAGGTTCCAACACTCTCAGAATGCGATTTTAAAGAGAGTATCTGCTTTTGGAATGCTTGTGTAACTCCCAAAAGTTGCTCTAGGGTCTGTTTTGTTATAGATTTGGCTATTGTCTCGGAGATAGCTTTCATACCAGATAAACTCTTCTTTAACTCATCTATATCTTCAGCCATATCAAATCTATTATCTACAGCTTTTTCTAAAGTGCTATTGAGTTTATTGTAGTGTTCTTGTTCTGAAACCCTTAATATATCTATATGTTTATGCACCACATTGTCCAGCTCTGGCATCTGAATATTTGCAAAGTGTTCAAACTCTTTTGAAACATCTTTATACCAACTATCAAACTCATCAAATTTATCTAAAAACTTAGTTTGATTAATCTCAATGGCATCTAAAGCTTTAATGTCTTTTTTAAATTTTTCTATTATATTTTCTTGAGCCTCTCTATCTTCCCTTTGTGAGAGTATCATTCTCTTTTGTAACTCATCTATAAACTCTTTTAACTGTGTCACTTGGGAGATAAGGGCCTTTGTATATTCATCTTGTGTTATTGCCGTCTCTCTTTGTTGGGTTTGATGTAAAATATTCATTATGATATAGAGTAGCAAAGCCACAAGCAGTGGAAAAAAAGATTCACGAAGAAGTAAAATAACATTAGTAACATCAGGATGAAGTATAAAGTGTACAACACTACCTATTGCACCTATACCTATCATAAGAGGTGCGTAGTTTATCTTATTTGGTTGTTTTAAAATAGAGATCTGTCTTAAAAAAAGTATAGCCATAAATAAAAATGCCAGTAATAAATCACTATCAAACATAATTAACTCCAAAATATTTAAAGCCATTTTATCATAAAAATTTATAAAACTATATCTAAAAT
This sequence comes from Campylobacterota bacterium, assembly GCA_034717415.1. Taxonomy (GTDB): domain Bacteria; phylum Campylobacterota; class Campylobacteria; order Campylobacterales; family Sulfurimonadaceae; genus Sulfurimonas. Next base: position 6,920 of record JAYELK010000057.1, read on the forward strand.
CTCTCTTGGCATGTGGATTAACTTATCATGTTTGCCATTTGGAGAAAATCCCCAAGTTGCAAACATTGCATCTATACCGGCATTTTTTGCACTTAACATATCTTTTGAACTATCTCCAATCATCCAAGCCTTATGAGTTTTTTTATCAAAAGCATAATGATTTAAAATCTCATTTAACATCTCTGGGTCTGGTTTTGAAACTTTCACTCTGTCTGCACCGATAATCACATCAAACATATCTGCAACTTTTAAATGTTCTAGCATTCTTAGAGCAAATGGAGTTGGTGCATTTGTAGCTACTGAGATCTTAACTCCACATGCCAAAAGATTTTGAAGTGTATCTAAAACTCCATCGTATAAGTATGGGTTTTGCGTACACTGCATAGCATAATGAATTTCAAAAACTTTTCTATCTCTCTCATGATAAACCTCAGTACCATAAAACAAAAATGGAAGATTTCTAACCTCCATATTTATAGCTTCAACTATAAACTCTTCGCTAAGTGGAGGTAAGTTGTAATGCAATTCCCTAATGTAATTTATGGAAATTGTTATATCTTTTTTAGAATCAAGAAGCGTCCCATCCATATCAAATATTACAACTTTCATAACTATTTCATCTTCTCATACATTTCAACTAGAGCCTCTACAAAAAGTTCACTATCATTTGGGCATTTGCACACTCTATAATCTTTAAAACCCATCTCCTCTGCAATCTCTCTATACTCTATCTCTAGTTCATAATCTGTCTCAGAATTGTCAATAGTAAAAGCGATAGGAAAGATTACAACTCCCCTGCTTCTAACTGTTTTTAGTTTATCTTCCAATGACGGCTTTAACCACTCCATAGGACCGACTTTTGACTGATAAGCTAAATGAACCTTATGAAAATCCATCTTCTCATCTTTTAACATCCCTTTTAATATCTCCACATGCCGAGTTACATGCTTCTCATAAACATCTCCAGCATCTACTATCTTTTGAGGCAATCCATGAGCCGAAAAAATAATATCAAAATCTTGATACTCATCAGAACCCATTCTATTTTTAATACTCTGTAGGAGTGCTTTGTTGTAGGTTAAATTTTCAAAAAAATGTTTTATCTCTACCAAAATAGCATTGCCCTCACTATCATGATAATGTTCTTGGAAATCTTCTAAAGATGACTTTGTTGTAGTTGAAGATTGTTGTGGATACAATGGAATAAGAAAGATTTTATCGACATTATCTCTGTTTAATCTCTCTATAACCTCAGATGCAAAGGGAGGAGTATATCTCATAACAAAATCAACTATTATCTCATCTCCTACTCTTTTTTGAAGTTTTTCCACAAGTTTTTTTGTATGCCCAACCAGAGGCGATTTACCACCAAGTTGTTTATAAATATCTTGAGAAGACTCTGTTCTAGTAAAAGTAATCATAGTAGCTATAAATTTTCTAAGTAAATTACTTTTCATAGTTAGAATATTTTTATCATTAAACATATTTGTCAGAAACATCTCAACCTCTTCAAGGTTGTTAGGTCCACCCATGTTTAGTAAAATTATCGCTGCTTTTTTCAAATAGATAACTCCATTGCAAATCTTAATCCTATCATTTCAACAACTCCAACAACTCATCTCCGCTAAATTTTATATCATCTTGTTGCTTATCATTGTCATATATGCCATCTTGTAGGGCTTGTTTTCTTTTTTGCATCTCTAATATCTTTTGCTCTATAGTGTTTTCTACTATGAGTTTATAAACAAAAACTGCTTTTGTTTGTCCTATACGGTAGGCTCTATCTGTTGCTTGGTTTTCTACTGCTGGATTCCACCATGGGTCGTAATGGATTACGGTGTCTGCTTCAACTAGATTTAACCCTATTCCACCTGCTTTTAAGGAGATTAAAAATATATCTGCCTCTCCACTTGTAAACTTCTCTATCGCCTCTTCTCTTTTTCTTGTTGAGCCTGTTAATTTTGTGTATCTGATTTTTCTTTTTATTATATTTTCTTCTAATATAGCTAACATAGATGTAAATTGTGAAAATACAAGTATTTTTCTACCCTCTGATAAAAGTTCATCTATAAGATCTAAAAACAACTCTAGTTTGGCTGACTCTTTTAACTTTTGAGCCTCTTCTAGTTTCAACAAACTAGGGTCACAACAAACCTGTCTAAGTTTAAGTAAAGCATCTAATATGGTTATATGTGAGGAACCTATACCTTTTGTACTCACTGCCTCTCGCACTCGCTCTTCCATAGTTACTCTTATAGATTCATAAAGTTTTGACTGTTTATTGTCAAATTGTGTGTATTTTATTATCTCTGATTTGGCTGGTAACTCATGGGCGACTTTTTCTTTTATTCGCCTTATCATAAATGGTTTAACTCTTTTGTTTAGTAGTGCCTGTCTTGAGAAATCATGCTCTTTTTCTATCGGTGTTTGGTAGTAGTTTTTGAAAAAACTCATAGTATCTAAGAACCCTGGCATTAAGAAGCTAAATATGCTCCAAAGCTCACCTAAATGATTCTCTATAGGCGTTCCACTCAGAGCCAGTCTATGTTGTGATTTAAATGTTTTTAAGGCTACTGCCATCTTTGTTTTATGGTTTTTAATCTTTTGAGCCTCATCTAAGATGATATAAAAAAAGTTGATTTTATTAAATTTCTTTTCATCTCTTACTATGAGTGGATAGGTGGTTAAAAGCAGATCATACTCATCTATCACATCAAATCTCTCGGCTCTATCATTGCCATGAAGAGATAAAACTTTTAGATTTGGTGTAAATTTTTTCGCCTCATTTTTCCAGTTTGCTATAAGTGAGGTTGGCATAACTACAAGAGATGGACTTGTAAGCTTATTATCCTCTTTTAGTCTTGATAGATGAGCTAAAGTTTGTATGGTTTTACCAAGTCCCATATCATCTGCTAAGATACCTCCAAACTTAAACTCATAGAGAAAGTTTAGCCAGTTTAAGCCCTCCTGCTGGTAATCTCTTAGAGTTGCACTTAAGCACTTTGGAGGGTTTGCTCTATCTATACCTTTAAAATCTTTTAGTTTTTTAGATAGTTCTAGTATCTCTTTTGAGCCTCGCCAAATTACATCATCATCCATAAACTCTAAAAGATGTGCATCGTAAGGGGATATTTTAAGATTTTCATCTCTATCTTTTTTATCAAAAAGTTCTACTATTGTTTTTATAATTGGCTTTATCTGAGATGCTTGAACCTCTACAAAGTGGTTTTCATCTACCTCTAGGTTAAGATACTCCGGTAAATTTTCCAAGTCTGAAAACTCATTAATCACAGATGACACAAGTGGTGCGATAGGTTGAGATACGCCATTAAACTCTAAGTTAAAAGATAGACTAAACCAGTTGTTTTCATCTTCATTTTCAACTACTACTTCAGTAGATGGTTCAAACTTCAGAGAAAACTCTTCATCATACTCAACTACCCAACCCTTAGTTTCTAGTATCTCTATATGTTTAGTTAAGAACCCTTTCCAAAGTTTTAGTTGTGCTTGTCTATCTTTGTCACTAAGTTTTACAGTTAAGTTATTTTTTACTATATCCACTCTGAAACCAAACTCTTCTACTTCTAGCTTAACACTTTTTTCAAACTCCAAATCTCTATATATCTCTACCTTAGCATCTTCATCATAAAGTGACTTTATACTCTCCTGTGGCTCAAACCCAACTCTGTAACCATCATAATCAAAATCAACCATAAAAGATGTGTAGCTTTTTTCTTCTTCATCTTTAGTGTATTTTAGATGCAGATGTGGAACTGCTTTTGATTTTACTTTTTTTGTTTTTATAGCAGATGGTGTTTTAAGCTCTATATTTTTAAGAGATTTACCAACAGCACTATAAACCTTAACTATATCTTTTTTTTCTATAGTTGGAGCATTTTGCAACTGTTTATATATAGCCAAATCTATCTCTATCTCTTGAACTATATTTTTAGCTTTATCTATTATAAGCAGTGGTTCTGTATTTAAAATAACATCTGTTTTTTCATCTATATTTGATTTAAGTTTATATTCACCCTTATAAAGTTTAAACTCATATTTTGGCTTAAAAATCTCATTACTAAAAGAGAGAGGCTCTTTGCTTTTATCTATAAAACATCTTTTAGTAGATACCATATCCTGCATAAGCGTATATCCCATAGAACCGATTATGCTATTACCTCGACTTTCATAGCGATATTTTTCATCTAAAACTTCCGACATTATCATTATATCTTTATCAATACTACTCATAAGTTTTTGATTTGCATAGTTTGAAAGGTTGTAATTATTCAGTTCAGAACCCTGACTTATCAAGCCATTTTTCAGTATCTTTGACTTATAAAAGGTAAGAATATTACTATGGTATGATGAATTATCAAAAAGTCTAAATGTTATAAAATAATCACCACTCAAAACTTTATCATTCACTTTTTTCAACGGTCTTGTTGCAGATTGCAGGTTAATAAGCCATTTATCTACTAAAGAAACTTTTGATAAAGAGTCTATATCTCTTCCATTTAACTTAGCTATTCTAGCTGTCATCACATCTGTTCTATACGATATACAAACAGCTGCTACATGCTTACAATTATAGCCAATTGGGCAACTACACTCTCCCTCAATCTCTAACTCTAAAGTATCTAAATTCATAAATATATCAATATCTTGAGTATATACAGAACCTCTACTACCACTAACTTTTGAAACTATATTTGTATATTGCATATCATCGTCATCAAAAAGTTCTCTATCTTGATACTCTAAAACTTTTCGTCTCGAATAATAATCTACCCCTCTAAGATAATATGTAGCACCTATATTTCTTTTTATATCTTTTATACTAATCATTTTAATATTCCTCTATAATCTCCCAATAACCTTTCCTAGCACTACCAACTCTTTTGAGTTTATTTTCTTTTTTCAAATTTGCCATCTGCTTTTCAATAGCCCTTGTTGTTAGGTTTAAAAGTTCAGACAATTCTCTGATAGTGGATTTTGGATTTTGTTTTAGATACTTTAAAATCTTATCTTCTGTATTTACCGAACTTTTTACCGAACTTTTTACCGAACTTTTGATACTCTCTAAAATCACTTCAAGCATAAACTCTATAAAAGGGGTGCTTTCTCCTAAGCTTCCAGAATCTTCTAACGCTTTATAGTATCTATCTTGATTGTCTCTTATAATACTTTCTGTTGGTATTGCATTAAAAACTTTTTTCCAATGATATAAAATCACACTTTGCCAAAGTCTTCCTATCCTACCATTGCCATCAGAAAAAGGATGTATAAATTCAAATTCATAGTGAAATACACAAGATTTAATAAGTATATGCTCATCACTATTTTTAAGCCAATCAAATAGATCTTGCATTAAACAAGATACAGCTCCAGGAGGTGGTGCAACATGACTTACCCCATCGCTACTACCAACACCTACATTAACACTTCTAAAACTACCGGCAGTTTTCAAAATATCTTTCATTAAATTTTTATGGGCTTTTAACAAATCATCAAGATTATCAAAACAATATTTTTCAAACAATTTATAAGCATTTATAGCACCCTCAACCTCTAAAACTTCTTGATATGTCCCAAGAACTCTTTTACCCTCTAAAATAGCTGTAATCTTCTCTTCACCTAAAAAATTACCCTCTATCTCAAGAGTTCCCGCCAAAGTTTTAATACGGTTTTTTTTACGAAGTATAGGAGTAATTATTTTATCCACTTCAAATTCTATTTTAGTTAGTTCTTCCCCTATTGCAGTAGATAAGGATAACATTTTACTTGTAATTGTATAAGGTGGTTTATAGCTACTCATCTTTCACCTCTCTTTAACTCTCAAACTGATTTCATACATCAACTGTTGTAGTGGTAGCATATCTTCATATATTTTATAAAGTCTCTCTATAAATTTTTCACCATCTTCAATGAGATTTGGTTTTAAAATTTTATAAGTTGCCATACCTTTATAGAGTGACAAATCTGCATGTGGCATATCTGCGTTAAAACCTCTTGGATAGCGTTTATATCCTTTTTCTAAGTGGGTATAACCTTTTGCCCGAATAGAGGCTAAAACCCTATCTAACCCTGCTCTTCTCTCATCATCTTTTATATATTCTCTAAAAGCATCAAGCATCGGTTTTTCAAACCATCTTACGCCAACCCCAACATAAAGTTCATCTGGAGAAAAATGTAAGTAAAAAGATGAACTCTGCATTCTTTTTCCACTTCCCTGCCAAAATATAATTCCTATGCGATGTTTTAAAGGTACTTTTATAGCACCCATTCGCCTTGTATCTCTGTAGATTCTAAAGAGTGATTTGTTGATTTTTGGGGAGAAGTTTATAGTGGGTTCAAGGGCTTGAAGATGTTCTCCAAACTCCTCTACAAAAGCACGAGATGGATTAAGTATATAATCTTCATACTCACTTCTGTGAGTCTCAAACCACTCTTTGTTGTTGTTTTGGCGAATAGACTCTAAAAAAGGAAGAGTTTCTTTACTAAAACCACTGAACTCCACATGCCAACCTTTACGCTAACTTTCTATTTCTAAAAGCAAGTGCAATCACCAAGAACAAAATTGCATAAGTAACAGGCACAAAATCAGGGATAGGAACAGGATCACCTTTTGCATAAGAGTGAAGTCCTGCAAGGTAGTAGTTTACTCCAAAGTATGTCATAATAACCGAAGTATAAGAGATCAACGAGATAACACTAAAGTTAAATTCACTATATATAGACTTGATAAATCTTAGGTGAACTACAACAGCATATAGTATGATTGTCACTAATGCCCAAGTCTCTTTTGGATCCCAACCCCAGTATCTACCCCAAGACTCATTTGCCCAAACACCACCTAAAAAATTTCCGATAGTCAGTAGTACCAAACCTATCATCAAACTCATCTCATTTATGGCATTTAACTCTTTTATAGAGAGAGTGATCAGCTTCTCATTTTTAGGAGTTTTAAGAACAAAAAGTAAAATCGTTATAAATCCAAGAAGCGCACCAAGTCCAAGGAAACCATAACTAGCCGTAATAGTAGCAACATGAATACTTAACCAGTAAGAGTTAAGAACAGGAACAAGATTTGTAACTTGTGGATCCATCCAGTTCAGATGAGCCACAAAGAGAATCAAACCAGTCATAACACCGGTAGAAGCCAAAGTAATAGTTGATCGTTTTGAGAAGATAAAACCTGCCAAAACAGTTGCCCAACCGATATAAATCATAGACTCATAACCATTAGACCACGGTGCGTGACCAGAGATGTACCATCTAAGTCCCAAACCAAAAGTGTGAGCCAAAAAGAAAAGAACCAATAAAGTAAAACTAACTTTAGAAATTATAGAGATATTAAAAGCCGGTTTTATAATCTTAGTAAAACTAAAAACTAAAAGAATTAGACCTACTATAAGATAAAGAGGATATAGATTCTCAAAAATATTTGCCTTATTGTAAAAAACCTCTGCATCAATTCTATTTTCACTCGGATAAACTTCTGAGCCGTAAAATCTCTGATATTTTGCAAGCTTTACTATGGCTTTGTTAGCCTCATCCCAATCACCACTCTTCAGAGCTGCATCTATAGCCGTAAAATACTCAATAGCAACACTTCTTACTCTCTCACCATCTTCGGGAGCAAACGATTGAAGTGCATCTATAGTTGGAAACCATTTATTATTTAAGTCATTTGGTTTTGGCCAAAGCTTCATCAATGAACCTGTATAAACAGAGTAGGCAATATTTACTTTCTCATCTGCTTTTAAAACAGCCTTGTCAAGTAGATTTCTATATTTTGGCTCTTTTCTAACAGCCTCTTCAACTGCCTCAGATAACTTATATCCCTGCATCTTATCAGGATTGACAAAAAATTGAGCAAACGAAGCATATTTGGTATTTTCTCTTATACCAAGCAACTTGTTCAGATCTTTATCTTTTGTTCTTATCATCTTTATATCTCGGTAATCATCTGGTCTAACCATCATGCCAAGAACAATCTGGTTTGAGTTTAGTTTATGATTTCCTACTTTTATATGAGAGCCTCTGTGAATTTTTGCCAAAATCTCTGTAGTCAGAGTATCCATAGGTTTCATTCTACCTGCACTGTCTTGGATAACCAACTCGCCAAACTTCTTGGCATGTGCTTTATCAAAAGAGAGTATAGTTTTTATAGTTGGGTTCAAATCCTCTGCATAAGATGGTGCAACACTAAAAAGCAGACCTAAACTCACTAAAAAAGCAACAGCTTTACCCTCAGAAGCTTTTTGTGCTTTTTTTGCTAACTGTGCAAATCTGTTTTTTCTTGAGAAGAGTGACCAACACATTCCCAAAGCTAATAAGAAATAACCGATATATGAAGGCAGTGTTCCCGGGTCATTATTTACAGATAAAATAGTTCCCTTCTCATCTTGGTCATAAGATGCTTGAAAAAATCTAAATCCACGATGTTCTAAAATATTGTTCATATAGATTCTATATGGCATCTCAATACCTTTCTCTTTATCTACTAAAACCACTTCACTTGCATAAGATGCCGGACTCATAGAACCAGGGTATCTATCTAACTGAAACTCTTTTAAGTATATTTCAAATGGAAGCTGAAGCATTTTTGAACCATAGGATAAAGAAATATCAACACCATTAAGATTATGAGTATACTTTTTTGCCATTCTTCCAGCTTGTCCATAGATAAGAACATCTTTTGACACATCATCTACGCTGATTTTAAATCTAAAACCATCATAACTTGCCTGTTGTGGTGAAGCTTTTGGATTTGAGACAATTTTCTTGAGAGCATGTGGAAGAAACTCACGAAGAACAAAACCACCACCTGCTACACTAAAGAGGGTTCTTGTTACAAACGGCTCATTTTCATTTGCATCTAGAGTTCCATTTGTATTGTCATCCATCTTTAAAAAAGACAATGGCATCTCGTGATTCATAAAAAACTTGCCATCTTTAACAAATAGTGAGATAACCATCTTGTTAAAATCTTTTGAAGAACCAAAATCTAAAACAAAATTTTCACTCTCAAAAAATTCACCCTCAGCTAAAGTAATAGGTTCACCCTTTCCTGTCCCTGTAACCATCATTTGAGCCATAGCTTTACCATTACTATCTGCTACAGTTGTCTCTATTGCATCAGGGATATACTCCAATAACTCCACGGCCACACTTTTAGAATCAACACTCAAAGAAGAAGAGATAGAGTTGCTCAATCTTTTAGATAAGTACATAGACTCCGAAGTTGAAACAGTTTTATCACCAACAGTAGCATCAACCATAAAATATGTATCCGTACTAACCATTGTTGAAGCACTCTGACCCTCACGAATGTGCATAGTACCTTCATAACCTACATAGCGAGTCATTGCTGCACCTAAGATAATTATAACAAAAGAGAGATGAAAGATAAAGATAGGAGCTTTTTTAAGTGTGTACATTTTAAAATTAAAAATATTTAAAATCAGATTTATGGTTAAAAAGAAGAGTAAAAATTCAAACCATCTAGCATTGTAAACATCTGCTTTTGCAGTGATAGTTCCATAATCATTCTCAATAAATGTAGCATAACCGATAGCAATTCCAAAAATCGTCATTAAGACTGCCATAGTTTTCATAGAGCCAAGTAGTGATAAAAGTTGTTTCATTTAATAATCCCTTAATTAAAAAGGATATTTTAGTTAAAAAAAACTAATGTAGGGTTAAAAACTCTTCAATATATTCGGCAATCTCACTAATAGCCTCTGTAGCTTTTGCATAATATACTTTAGTAAAGTATCTGTCATCTATGGCATCACTTGGCTCTAGATTATTTAAAATTGATTTGTCAGTCAGTTGAGCAAAGTAAGTAACATCCAAAACAGTTCCACTTGTCCCTATAATCACAATAAGTTCACACTCATTTAATTCACTTGTCATTATTTGATATTTTGGTGCAGGTTCACCAAAAAAAACTATGTTTGGTCTTAGTTCACCTCCACAAGAGGGACACTGAGTATTGAAACAATCATCCTGTTTTTTATACCCAATCTCAAAAACCTCATCACACTCTCTACATCTAAGTTCTGTTAAAAAACCGTGCAGATGCACTATCTCATCTTTTTTTATGCCTGCTTTTTCAAAAAGGTCATCCACATTTTGTGTCATAACAGTTATGGCATGTGGATACTGATGCTTTAATTCTACTATAGCTTTATGGGCATAGTTAGGCCTCTTATCTTCTATATCTTCTCGTCTTGCATCATAAAACTCTTTTGTAGCTTCACCGTTTGTATCTAAACAACCTGCCGAACAAACATCTTCCACTCTATGATTCTCCCAAAGTCCATCACTATCTCTAAAAGTAGAGATTCCGGACTCGGCACTTATACCTGCACCGGAGAGAATCAGAACCCTAGCCATTGTTCTTTACCATATCATCAAGATGATTAAAGAGTTTAATAGACGCAACTTCAGTATCTTTAAACAATTTAATAACTTCATCTGCATTTGTAACAACATCTTTCTCAATCAGGTCTATAGCTTTAGCAACATTTTCGTGGATATGTTTATGTGGTTGAGCTACAGCATTAAAAGAACTGTTTGTGGCAAAATTTACTTTTCCTTCATTTGCATACCATTTTCCAAGAGAACAAGATTTATAATCACTAAGAGTAATATTTCCATGCCCTTCAAAAGCACAAGAATAAGCGTTACTTTTATAGATCATATGATCAAGTTTAGCCATATTTGCAAAAAGCTCATGTCCTATATTTGTGTTATCTTCTTTTATGGTTTGTGCATTTGTAACTAGTTCAGATAATATTTCTCTAAATTCATCTAACATATTTTGAGAAGAGATAGCATGCTCCTCAATACTTTCACTATTTTCAGCCATATTAGTAGAGTTCTGCTTTAACACACTCATACTTACCTCTACCTCACTTGTAGCTTTTTGCGTTCTCTCTGCCAGTTTTCTGACTTCATCAGCAACAACAGCAAATCCTCGTCCATGTTCACCTGCACGAGCAGCTTCTATAGCAGCATTTAGAGCCAATAGATTTGTTTGGTCTGAAATATCTTTAATAAGTGAAATAACACTATATATCTCTCCCACATTTGAACTTAACTCTTCTGAAGAACTTCTCGACTCACCAACCATTTCACTAATATTTGAGATAGAATCTGTTATCTCATTTGTAGATTCTGTTACTCTTTTTATAACATCTGCTGTTGAGGCATTGAGTTCATTTACCTCGTTTACATTGTTAATATTTTCTTCCATACTGTGGTGAAGATTATTTGCATCTTCTATAGATGCTTCTATCATAACATGAGACAAACTCAGAGTTAAGTTATTTTTCTTCATACTCTCTTTAACCTCTAAAGCTGATTGCTCTGCATGAACAGCATCGTTCTTTACTTGGTCTGCCAATGCTTCAACTTTTTCTAAAAAGGTGTTAAAGCTTGAACTTGCATGTCCTAGTTCATCACTTGATGCTACAGGCAATCTTTTTGAAAGATCTGCATCGCCTTGAGCCAACTCAATCGCAACTCTGTCAAGATTTACTATAGGATTAACAACAGTTCTTTTAATAATAATAATCAAAAATATAAGAATAAAAATATCTACAAATGCCATAATATAGACTTGCCTCATCAAAGAGTCTTCAGATTTCACAATCACACTCTCTACATTTGAAAGCTTGTTTCCAACAAGAGCAAAACCGACTACATTCCCTGAAAAGTCTTTGATCGGTTCTGATATAACAAAATTATCATCTGTTATATGAAAATCAGATATATTAGCTATATCTATATTTTTAAGGTCATCAAAAAAACTTCTGTTTATAACATCTTCTCTTACAGCCAATGAGTATTCACCCACTTTGGACGCCTTAGCAACTAAAGTAGCAATATTAAGATACTCATTTTTCATAACTATAGCTATATCATAGCCATTTGCCTCTTTGGCTCTCTTAACAATAGAGTTAAGACCTTGCATAAATT
>JAYELK010000058.1:0-3747 GCA_034717415.1 Campylobacterota bacterium
AGGTTTTTGAATAAAATTATTTACATGAAGTTGCAGAGCTTTTATAATAATATTTTCACCATTTATAGCAGTAATTAAAACAATAGGAATATCTTTGTTGATGGCTCTTATTTGTTCGATCATTTCCAAGCCATTTAGGTTCGGCATGTGGTAGTCTGTGACAATAATATCTATATCTTCATTTATAAATTTTTCATATCCATCTTTACCATCTACTGCAAAGATTAACCTATCTACTAAATCTTCAAAAATATCTCGATATGCTATTCGTATATCTTTATCATCTTCAACACAAAGAAGCGTTAAGGATTCTAGGTAGGTTAGAGTCTGTTTTACTAGTGTTAAATCCACTCTTACTAAACTTTAAACTTACTAAGAGTATTTTGAAGTTGAACTTTATTGTTTGAGGAAGTTGCTGTCATTATCATAATAAACTTGATACCCATGCTATACTTTTTTCAACCTAAAGGTGGATGAAAGATGCAGATCACTTAGCAGATCCATAAGCTGTTGGTTTCCTACTGTTAAACTTAACTCGATACCGTCTTTTAGTACAAGTTTGTTAAAGTAACCAATAACGGAAGATGTCATGGAGAGGGAATCTACGATATTTATAGTAATACTAGGATTCTCTCGTGCTACTCTGTCTAGAGATGTTTTTATTGTCTGGAAGTCATTAACACTTTTTATATTTCCGGTAATTGTAACGCTGTTACCTGATGAAGATATTTCCATTTAAAATCCTTTAATTATCATTGAGATTAATCATAGCAAAATTTAACTAAAATTACTAATATTTTGTAGCCATTCTTTCATTTTTTTTTCATAACCAATACTTTTTAACTCAACAAATTTGAGTGGTTTTGTAAGATAGTTTTGTTCTATATAGCCACCAAAATCATGAGGATAGAGATAGTTTTTATTTTTTTGTTTTATATTTTTTGGTATATCAAGAAGGGTACCGGCTTGTACGGATTTTATAGCTTTGTTTATGCCTAAATATGCAGAGTTTGATTTTGGAGAAGCGCAGAGATAGATAACTGCTTGAGCTAAAATAATTCTGGCTTCGGGATAGCCGATTTTACCAACACTTGTCATAGCAGAGGTTGTAAGAGTTAGTGCTTGGGGATTTGCATTTCCTATATCTTCACTAGCTAAAATCACAAGCCGTCTAGCGATAAAATCAGCACTCTCCCCACCTTCGATTAGACGAGCCAAGTAGTAGATACTAGCATCCATATCTGAACCTCGAATAGACTTTATCATAGCAGATGTTAAGTCGTAATGAACACCTGCTTCACTATTTCCGGCACTTATGGCATGTGGACGCAAAGACTTTAAAAGTTCTAGAGTTATATGGGTTTTAATATTTGAGGCAAATTCTAAAAGTTTTAACATTGCTCTTGCATCGCCACCGGAACTTTTAATGAGATAATCTTTTGCTTCATCATCATAAGTTGTTTTATCATCTTTAGATGCTAAGAGTAGCAGTTTTTCCAAAGAGGTGTTATCTATATTTGTTAACTCAAAAAGCATAGAACGAGAACGGATAGCAGAGGTTAATGAAAAGAAAGGATTTTCGGTTGAAGCACCGATAATCAAAACAGAGTTGTTCTCCATTACGGGGAGTAAAACCTCTTGTTGGTTTTTGGCAAGTCTATGAACTTCATCTATAAATATCAGAGGTTTTTGTAAAGCATTTTTATACTGCTCAAAAATCTTTCTAAGCTGTTCTATTTTGAGTGAAGTGGCATTAAACTCATAAAAAGGCATATCCATAGTTTTTGCAATAATTCTGGCTAAAGAGGTTTTACCAGTTCCGGCAGGACCATAAAAAAAACTATGACCTAAGGCATTTTTTTCACATAAAATTCTAAGTGGGGCAGCTGGAGAGCTTAGATGCTCTTGTCCAACTAGTTCATCAAAGGTTTTTGGTCTTAAAAGTTGTGTAAAGTCTGACAAACAAAACCCTACTTTCTTCTTGAATCTTTTTGAGTTTTACCAATCTCTCTTTGTTGTTTCTCATCAGCTTTTAAAAATGTAAATAGAGCTGAGTATTCACTTCTAGTTAAAAACCTTGTTTTACCTGTTGGCAGATTGTTTAACTCAACTTCTGCAAAACTGATACGCTTTAGGTCTGCTACCTCTGTTCCAAAGCTTGCAAAAAATCTTCTGATTTCACGGTTTTTACCCTCTGCAATAGCAATTTTGAGTATGGAGTAATTATGCTCATTTTTTTGGATTTTATAACCTAAAAATGGTGCAAACGACATGCTTGTTATATCTGAATGAGAGTGACCACCGGCAGTTGCATCTGCAAGTTCAAGACCATTTAACATAGCCGATTCCATCTCTGGCGTTATTTCACCTTTGATTTTTACTTTGTAGATTCTTTCTAGCCCAGAGTTCATAAGAGCAGTCGCAACTTTTGAAGCATCTGTTAGAAGTAAAACGCCCTCGGTTAAAAAATCAAGTCTTCCAACAGGAATGAAATGTTTATATTTTTTCTCTAAGCTGTCATAGATAGTTTTACGCCCTCTTGGGTCACTCTTAGTTACAAGTTCCCCCTTAGGTTTGTTATATACAATAACCGTATATTTATCTCTAGGAGTGACCTGTTTTCCACTCACATAAACGACAACCTCTTTTTCATCAACCTGTGTTGCAGGGTTATCCTGAATCTCACCATCAACTCTAACGAAACCATCTTGGATAGCCTTGTCAGCTTCTCTTCTTGAGTAGCTAGAGTGGTGAGCAATATATTTGTTTAGTCTCATCATCATTTTATGATATACCTTTTTCAATAAGCGTATGAATATGTAGTACGCCTTTTATCTTTTTATTTTTATCTGTTACTACTAAAAGTTGTATTTTTTTCTCTTCGATTAACACAAGTGCTTCACTTGCGAGCATATCTTCATCTTGGCATGTAGAAGGGTTTAGTGTTGCATACTTTAGTACACTGTCATCTAGTGAAAAATCATTTTGCAATAAGGCACGACGAATATCGCCATCACTTACAAGTGCTATAAGTCTTTCATCTGCATCTACCACTAAAACAGTTCCAAGTCGTCCTTCACTTATCTTAAGGATCGCCTCTTTTACTTTTGTGTTTTTACCTACTGTTGGCAGGTTTTTACTCTGCATAAGGTTACTTACTTTTACAAATAGCTGTTTTCCTAAAGCACCACCGGGATGAAATGAAGCAAAATCACTCTTTTTAAAATCTCTTGCCTTCATTAAACAGACTGCTAAAGCATCACCAAGAGCCAAAGTAAGAGTAGTTGAACTTGTAGGTGCAATGTCAAGAGGACAAGCCTCTTTTTCAACTACAACATCAATAACAATATCACTATATTGTCCAAGCGTAGAGTTTTTATCTCTGGTCATTCCGATAAGAGGAGTGCCAAATCGCTTAATATGTGGGAGTATAGAACTTAACTCTTCACTCTCTCCACTATAGCTAATCGCAATCACAACATCATTTGCACTAATCATCCCTAAATCACCATGAAGTGCTTCTGTTGGATGTAGGAAAAAACTAGGTGTACCGGTAGATGCAAAAGTTGCTGCTATCTTAGCACCGATTAGTCCTGACTTTCCAACACCTGTGATAATAAGTTTGCCTTCACATGCTAAAACTGTTTCAACAGCTCCATCAAAAGCATCATCTATATTTTCAGATGCTAAAAGCAGTGTTTGTGCTTCAATCTTTAAAGTCTCTTGTGCTATCTCTTTGTAATTCAT
>JAYELK010000059.1:0-18862 GCA_034717415.1 Campylobacterota bacterium
GCTGTTCTAGGAGTTGTTTTTTCTTTTTTAGTTTCATTTTTTAGGCTTTTTGAAAGCTTAAAAGCAATATTTGAGCCTACTTTTGTTCTTTGATAGCTGTTATCAGTTTTCGTGGGATTTACCTATTTGAGCAGAAGCTACAACACTAACAGAGATAATATCCATGTTATACTTATTTAATGTTTCGATAGATGTATTCATATGAGATTTTATAGCATCAGTCAGTTCTAAATGTCTTCCCGTAAGAGAAATATTCATTTATAGTCCTCTTATTGTTTTAATTTTGGGATTATAACATTAAAAGGTTTATAAAAATTATAATTTTTGGATACTTCTTCTAAAGTAGCGAATTGGTTTGGTTCCTACATTTGTTTTGACTCTAATATCCATTAGGACTGAGCCGTTTTGTTCATCTGTTGTAATGGTAGTAAAATAATCATCAGTACCACCACATGATAAGCCTTTATATACATATTTTAGAGAAACATTAATATCATAGAAACCACCTAAAGTATATGGTGCAATTGTTGTGCATGGACCATTTTCAGCGATCTTTAGAAGTGCAAGTTCAGCAGCACTTTTTGAGTATAAAACACTTTGTTCATAAAGATAAATATCAGTTGTTCTTTTAGTTGTTTGTGCTGTTAAAGCTAATGAGAGAGCCATTATGGTAGCTAAAATTACTATAACAGCTATCGCCATAATCATAGCTATACCGTTTCGAGAAGATCTTAAAATATTGTTTTTTCTTTGCATAATGAATAATCCTCATTTGTTAGTAGTAAACTTTTTGTACATACCTGTATTTTCATAATTGAACCAACAGCCTTGTATCGGAATGTACTGACATTATCCATGAGAATAACTTCTTTAGCATTATCTTCATAGTTTTCACCTTCCCATGGTTGATAATCATACCAAAGCTTAAGTGTACCAACATCTTTACCCGCATTTACACCAGTATTATAATCATCAATACCAATAGCATAAGCAGTCCATGCAAGTTGATAATATTCAAATACATCAACTCCTATAAAGTTGTTATCAACAATAGGGTTACTTCCACCTTGTATTGGTATAAATCTATTTTCTTCCCCTGCAACAGTACTTCTTCTTATTGGATGCATCACAGCATTTTGAGTTGTTATGGGATTACCATCCCATCCATACCCAGTTTTAATATTACTATCTGAACCTATAAAATATAAAGCCGCATTATTAATACCACTACCACTATCTGATAATATACCAATAAGTGTATTTAATGCAGTTGTATTTGTTTCCGGAGATATTAAAGTTGCAGAACCTAAAGCTTTAGAAGGGTCTAAATCAATAATTCCACTCCAATAAGGCAAGGAGTCCCCTCTAAGTCCATCTATATCACTGCCAACCCATTCCAATATATCGTAATCTTCTAGTACAAGAGGGGAGACAATACCTGCTGGTGCTTCAAACTTTGTAAAATCATCACTTCTTCTACCAATAACAGAATCTTTTATACGAAACTGAAGTCGAGAAGCTATAGTCTCAACTGCCATTTCACTTTGGGCTTGTAGGGTATTGTTTACACTCGAAAATATAAAACTTCTGTAAGCTTGAGCTAAAAATTCAGTTCCAAACTTACCTATAATTCCCATAACAACTATGACAAAAATAAGTTCTATCATAGTAAAACCAAGACGACGCATTAGAAAGTCCTTTTATAATAGTCTATTTCGCCAATATTGGCACTTTGAGTTTTTAGTACTGTGACAGTGTCCCCATCAGAAGATTTGATTGTTGCGATTATGGTTTTAATATTCCCTACTCTTGTAACATTAATATCGCTTGTGTAAGTGTCTTTGTAGCCCTCTAATTCTCTGTCTGTATCTGTAAATATATCAATATCGGTTTGTTTAGTGTCATCCAAAGAGTAAATACCAGCAGTAATATTTTTATCTAAATTTGTACTTGCTGTTGAATTTTCATCTAAGCATCTTCTGTGAAATGGTTGATTGATATGTCCAGGTTTCAGTTTTGTTGTATCGTTACAATCATTTGAAGTACCTATATCAATAACCCTAGAAAGATGGCTTACACTCATATCCTGCATAGAAACTTCATCCCAATACCCAGCAGTCGCTCCCATCAGCTCTGCAGAAGCTGCAAAGATAGCCTCTTGAAGTATATTGTTCTCTATTCCTCTTTGTGTTACCTGAGTCATCATAGGAAGAGAGAGAACCGAGATAGCTATGACAACAATAGCAAAGATGAGTTCTATCATCGTAAAAGCAAATCTAGTACGATAGTTTGTTTTTCTTACCACATGCTCCTCCTATTTGTTGTAGCTGTTCCTGGGTCTTTGGTGGTAGTGTTTGTCTCATGTTTACCACTCCAGCCGCTATCTCCACCTTCAAACTCTACAGGAAATTCATTTCTTGTAGCTGTTGGGTCATCTTCATTGTAGATTAACCATCTTGAAGCATTGTTTTCCATCGTTGTTTTGTATGGAAAACCTTGGCTTTTGTTGTAAGTCATAAGGGTTGAGTTGTCAGGATGATTACCTGTTGTAATACCTGCAGAAGTTACTCTAAATAAAGAATCTTTTTCAACAACTTTTCCAGCATTACCACTATTAGATAAATGAAATGGATTTATAAACCATCTTATATCATCAGTTCTATCAGAATTAACTCCATTTGGTAGCAGAGTTTTATTGCAATCATTTCCTGTAGTATCTGTACCAAAACAATAAGCTTCATAGTAAATATTCGCTGTTCCCGTATCTCCTGTATATCTCTGTCTAGAAGCATGTGTTCGTCCATATAAAAATGTCTTAGTTTCATTTTTTATATCACCATTGAACTCTTTTGGAGATCCAGGATTGGCCATCCATAAAGTGGAAGTGTTTGCATCAACAATTGAAATAGTTATAGGGTTTAGAGCAGGAGTTACGTTTCTATCTATGTTAAAGTGAACAGTTGCTCTACCTATACCATATGTAAAATTAAGAGGACTTATCCATTCTCTAACATTATTGTCACCTACAGTTAAAGTTTGTTTAGGAGTCATAGTCCAAATTGGATTACTCTCGTTATCTTCAGAATATAAACTAATGTTTGCATCAGCACTGGAGTTTAATTTTGAATCTAAAAACAGATCAAAAGTAGTATTTAGTTTGAGACCATTTCGTGCAGGACAATTAGTGTCTGTATCTGGAAAACATGTACTTGTATAGTTTTCTAGGGTTGTTCCATACATATCTTGTGCTGTGATAGTGTAGTTCATGTCTGCAGACATTAGAGGTGTTGAAAAAACTGTTGAATCTATTGTATCCATATATAACCAGTTTTGAGTAGTTGTAGTGTTTGTTTCTAGTTGTGTTTGAAATTTATAAGGAACAAAAACAAGGAGTGTTGTTTTATTAATATCGTTTTGGTAAAGGATTACATCTGATGGAGTTATAAGTCTATCAATATCGGGAGTATCATCTAAATCTACTAGTGCAAATTCTTCTTCGAGTGTTTCACTTACATTGAGTGTTAAAACACCTGTTTCTGTAAAAAGAATATTAGCATTTATCTCTCCATTTGTAAAATTATCAGTCCCATTAAGTACTCCAAATCCACCAGCATTAGGACATATAGAGACATCTTCTGTTCCTGTATGACTTCGCATAAGTGCAGTTTCATCTGCTGTTGGAGTATAGAAGTTAGAGCTTAGAGTTAAAGAAGATAAGCTGGCATCATACCCTGTTGCGCCGTTAACATCGTTAACTGTACCAGAGTCAATTAAACTGCCAATTGCATCAGTTGCTTTGATGGTTATGTTAAAATCTTCACTTGCTCTTTTGTATTGATTTTCTCCAAAAACTTTAAATGCATCAGGTCGTATCGCAAAATTATCAGTTGTACATACTGGTTGAATGTCAAATGTACACATATAACAGCCTAGTTCATTATCGTAAAGAGGATTATAAGTAGGAGAATCAGGGTCTGCTACACCATGATTTTGTGAAAGACATGGCTCTCCATTACCCTCTCCACATCTAGCCCAAGCGTTTGTACCAAAAGCATCAACATATCGAACTTCACTATTTGCACATTGTGCAATACGGGCAAAGTTACCTGTGGTAGAACTGTTCAGTATACATTTTTGTCCAGCCACAGAGAGAGAGGAAGAATCTACAATAATCATCTTCATATATCTCTCTTTACTAGAGGTATTTGATACAAGCATATTACCATTAGCATTTGAAGTCCCACCCTGTATCTCTATAACTAAAGGATCTCCTGTTGCAGGATCTAGGACATTCTCAATAACATCACATGACTCATCGGCGAGGTAGGGGATTATATTGTATATTTGTCCATGGTCATCTGGACTAAAAGGCTCTGCTTGTAATGTTGTTTTATTTAAGTGTACACCTGTGACTACAGTATTTGTAGTATTGCTTTCTTGAGCAATTTTTGTTTTTATATAGTGTATTCCTGAATTGTAGTTATCATCACTTATCCAATCATTTACTATATCTGCAGAACCAGTTGCAGCAATACCAACTGCTCCTGTCTCACATGAGTAAATTCTTCGACTATAGTTTAAACCTTCGCTGGTATATGTACCGTGGAGTATTATATTACTAATATCAGCATTATTATCATAAGTCTTAATATCAGCGATCGTAGTATTAGAATCAATAGCAAAACTGCCAATATTGTAGGTATAACCACCATTGAAATCATTATAGTCAACTGAATCACTTGAATCAGTATCTGCAATATTAAGCGTTTGTGGTCCAGTACATGTTCCTGTTCCTGTAGTACAAGAACCGTTTGTAGCATTGTTATCGTACAATTTGTAAACAACTGTATTTGACAAAGGGTTGTCTAGTTCTCTATTTACAATAACGGCTGATGATGTACATTCCTGAGCATGTTTATCCCAATAGTGAAAATCACCAGCTTCTTTACACTTTCCTCCATCAGAGATTACATTAGTGTAGCAAAGTGCATAAGTGTCGAAAATAGAACCTGTGGCATTTCCATCAGCAATACCTGCATTGTAAGGGTCATCAACAATAAGATAAAAGTAACCACTTGAATATGGAAAAATAGTCACATTTATATCAACACTTGTTGCTCCTAAAGGAAGGGTAAGGTTAGTTTCACTAATACCCTCATAGTCCGTTCCAGATATTGCAGTAGCATCTACAGTATAGTATTTAATAGTTGATGTTGTTGTTGCGACTGGATCTATATTGAGTGTAAATGTCATTATTGTGTCAATCATAGGGGTTTCTATTGTTTTATCACTATCAATACTTACAGTTGGTATATTAACAGCAGTTCCACTCTGCACCTCGTTGGAATACATATCAGCAGAATAAAGATTTATAGAGAGAAAAAATAAGAATAAAAATTTAAAAGTTTTCATAATAAACACCTTGTTATAGGATAAAAAACTGCACCATCAAACCGATTTATGGGGTCAGGTGATAAGTATAAGTTCTTTCCTCGTTCCCATCGTCACCGATGGGAATGCATACCCAGACTCAGAGATAAAATAAAACGCATCACTAATAAAAATGGAAATAAGAGTAAATCAAAAAGGTTCATGTGCTTAGGTTTTATATGTAAAGTGTTCATAATAGACTCCTCAGTCAAACTAAAAAATTGCACACAAAAACAGGGCTCTGTAGCAATTCATAGTTGTTAATGCTCAATTATCTATCTATTAAGCTTAGTAAGTGCTGAAAGTAAACAGATTTAGGACAATATGTTAGATTGCGATAAAAAATATTTTAAGAAAACTCTACATGTAGGGAGATTTATTTTAGAAGAGTTGGTGTTTCGTAGAAAATAAGCTACAATGTAGATACATATTTATTTTATAATAAATAAGGTTGCTAAATTGAATTATGACTGGAATGAAGAAAAAAACAACATTTTAAAAGCTAGTGATAGAAAAGTATCATTTGAAGATGTTGTTTATGCTTTGAAGAATGAACAGTTGCTTGATCTGATACCAAGCCCTACACATAAAAATCAAGAGTGTTTAGTAATAAATATTAATGACTATATCTATATTGTCCCCTTTGTAGTTAATGAGGAGACAATATTTTTAAAAACCATCTACCCAAGTAGAAAGCATACAAAATATTATTTAAAAGGCTAAATTATGAAAAAAACAAAACTTTACACAAAAGATGAACTAGAACTATTTGAAGCACTAGAGAAAGATGTAAGCAATGGTAGCTATAAACCATTAGAAAAAAAAGAACTAGATAATAAAAAAGCATTTTTTAAAGAAATTGCAGTAAACACAATTGAGAAAAAAACAAAAAAGAAGTCTTTAAATATTAGACTCTTTGAAGATGATATAGAAAAGATAAAAGTGATAGCACTGGAGCAAGGATTACCTTATCAAACTCTTATCTCATCGGTTATACATAAACTAGCATTAAAACAGATTAGACCTGTATGAAGGGTGTCCCTCATTTGTAGTTGGGAATGCATAGATATGTAGCTTAGTTTTAAGCTATAAATTCCCAAGCAGAGAGACTGTGAAATAACTATATTTCCAGTCTCAAAGCAAGGGAGCTAGTGGTTTGAAAAAGGCTACTTATTAGGATATAATCATCTTATGAGACTAAGTAAATATTATGTAAGCACTATAAAAAGTGTGTTTAAAACAATTTTTGGAAATGGAAACATATATCTTTTTGGTAGTAGAGTGGATGACACAAAAAAAGGTGGAGATATTGACCTTTATATTGAGATAGAAGACAAAAGTGGGTTGTTTGAAAAGAAAATAAAATTTTTATCTAAGTTAAAACAAAAGATAGATAATCAAAAGATAGATGTTGTTTTTAATGAAGACCCAACTAGACTAATAGAAAAAGAGGCAAAAAAATGGGCAGTAGCACTTTAGTTTATAAGAAAAAATTTGAAAAAGCGTTTGAAGAATCAGAGATTCATCTAAGAAGAATAGATGAAGCATTTAGCGAATTACAAATGAGTTACACTTTCCCAATAAATACAAAAGATTTTGATAAATTATTAGAAAACAAATTTGAATTAGCATTTGCAGATCAAATTATTTATAGATTTTCAAAGGCTCAAGACAGCATGGGTGCAAAACTTTTTAAATCTTACATGCTTTATCAGGGGACAAATGTTGATAAGCCATTTTTAGATATTTTAAATTCATTAGAAAAGTTAAATATTTTGGAAGTAGATGAGTGGTTTGAGCTGAGAGAGATAAGAAATGAGATTGCTCATGACTATGAAGATAACGCAAAGTTAGCTGTCAATATACTAAATTCTATTTTTAAGCATAAAAAAGAACTTGAAAAGATTTTAATAGGTTTTTCAAATTAGATTTTGCAATGCTTGGCATGTGGGAACTTGTCAAATTATGTAATTTATTGTCAAAACTTTCATTTAGCTTTTAAAAGTGCTGCAAAGTAAATTGATTTAAAGTAGATTATCTAAACTAGGCAGACCAAAACTGCTGGTATTTTTAGATTTTATATCTATCTCATAAGATAGAGCATCTAAAATAATATCTAAAGTTTTTATGGAGATAGAACCAACTTCTCCTCTCTCAAGCTTACCTAAAGTAACTCTGCTTATGCCAGATAATTTAGATAGATGCTCTTGAGTGATAGATTTATCTTTTCTAAGTTCTTTGATCTTTGGACCAATTTCGTATAATTGCATCTGGAATCTCCTTGTAGCTATTTTCATCTAGCGAAAGTTGCCATGTATCAATCATTTTTAAACCAATATCTTTAAATTCACTATTTTTTTCAATATATAAAATAAGTTCTTTGATGCTTTCTTTTAGTGCAGTTTGGCACTCTTGATAATATTTTAAGGCAAGAGAATCTGAGAGATAGCATCTCTCTTTGGCAAACTTTAAAAGATCTTTTTTCCCACACCATATCTTTTTACCAAACATAGTTAGTGCCGGTTTGTCTTTGTATATATAGACACAAGTATTGACTATGTCATAAGCAGGTGAAAAAGATATAGTTTTAAAATTATCATCATAAATCACACCAAAATTTTTTAAGTGTGCATCACCATTTTTAAGAAGATAACTCATAATAATTGTTTTATATAAACTTATCATAGAAGCAATTTTATCTGTTGTAACAGTATAGATAATTTTTGCAATAGCTTCATAACTAGAGCTATACTTTTCTTCTTTGTTTTTCCCCATAAGTACTAAAACTTCTTCAAATCCAAGAAATTTATCGGTTGTTTTATCATAATTAAATCGTTCTACAAGTAAAAATTTTTTATTATGAGAGAGAATTATATTTGGTATCTCTACACCGGCTTTTTCAACTGCTTTTAAGCAAAAATACTCGTTTTGAGCAAGATATGGATAGTCATCTCCCCAAGTTTTGATGATATATTCTTTTGTTGATAAACTAACCTTATCTTCAATCAAGGCTAATGTTTTTGGTTGGACACCTGAGATGGCATTTTTATTTAAAAAAGTTTTTAAAATTTTTGTAAAAGTATCTGGTGTATCGTTCCTTAGTATTTCATCTAAATCCATACTAAGAAAATCTATTTTTTTAAACCAACTTTCATAACTAATTCTACTTTGAATATTTGAGCATATGTATGAAAATATTAAAAAATCATCTATGTATCCATGCTCTTTAGTAAGGTAATTTTTAAATATTTCAAAAAGATAACCCTCTGGCATATTCATATCAAAGATAGGATGAAGTTTGTTTGACCATAGATAAGTTGATTTTTTATAGGGCATTATAAGTGATATTGGTTTGAAATTTTTAGTATAGTTAAAGCCGTATTGATTTTTATCTTTTTCAAAAAACAGTTTACCAATATGTTGTTTTTCAAGTAAAATATCAATAGTTTTCATAAAATATTCCTAGAATGATAAATATAGTTATCATTATAGTTTATTATCCATGAAATGTAAAGTATATTTATCTCTCTATCTCTTCAAAAAAGTAGAAATCTTCTCAGCTACACTATACTTTGTAGATTCAGGTAAAATGATTTGAGCAGCTTTATTGTTGTCTGTGTTGAAGATAAGGGGTCCTATGAAGTTTACTATGGAGTTTTCTATGGGTGTTTGGATTAGGACTATGTTTAGTATAAGTATATTTGAGTTTTCATCTATCTCTAGCAGTTCTTGAGTCTTTTGAGGCAGTTCAAAGTCATACTCTCTAAGTACAAAAGGGTCTATAAGAGTAAAAGAGATATGTTCATCCTCAACAGCTTGCATCTTCATAAAAATATCATCTATCTTTTGTAACTCTATTTCTTTTACATTTTCAAAGCCCAAAAGAGGCACACTTATATCAAATTTCATAAAAAACCTTTTGTAGATTATTTGTTTATTGTATCAGTTTAAAGCATAAAATGTACCAAAAAATTAGCAAATCTTTTCTATAAGAATTTGAAGTTCTTTATGAGCAGGAACTTACTACTTGCAAAGGGAAATTTAACGACAACTACATCATATTTAGAGAAATTTGTCATATCCACCCCCTCTGTTTTCGTATCTATACTATACTCCATTTGAAGTATCATGTCAAAATCTAGTACATTTAATATGTGTTATATATCTTTTGGATAAAATATCATCTTATTTATAATTAGGAATATATTTAATGAAATTAAAAACTACCGTTGTGTTGATTGTCTCTGCTGTTTTTCTGCTTCTTAGTGGTTGTTCTAAAGAGATAGAGGAGTATAACAAACCTGCCATATATTGGTATGGGAAGATTGTTTCATCTATTTTGAATGGGAATTTGGAGAAGGCTGATAACTACTACTCTTCATTGCAAGGTGAACATATAGGTTCACCCCTTTTACCGGAAGCTACAATGATTTTGGCTATGGCTCATATGCATTATGAAGAGTATCTTTTGAGTGAGCATTTTTTAAACGAGTATGTAAAGAGATATGCAACTCCAAATGAGAAAGAGGATGCAGAATTTTTAAAGATAAAAGCCAAATATTTAGCATTGCCAAATCCAAGACGAGACCAAGCACTTATCCAAGAAGCTATAGTAGATGGCGAAAAATTTAAGTTAAATTATCCTAACTCTATGTACTTTAGTGTTGTAGATACTATGTTGATTCGTTTATATCTTGCAGAAGCTGCTCTAAATGAGAGTATTGCAGATCTCTATGATAGGTTAGACAAACCAAAAAGTGCAGCTTATTATCGAGCTATAAAACCACAACCTTGGATAAGATGGAGTGAGATAGATAGAGCAAACAGTTCTTGGTATCGTGCATGGTTTGAGGGTGACGGAACTCAAAGTTGGTATGGGTTTATGGTACCAGATACGCAGAGTGTAGTTTCAAGAAACTCAATTAGTGAAGATGCAAATGAAACAGTAGAAGAAAAAAGCATAGAAAAAGAGCCAGAACCAAAAGAAACTCCTATATATAAAGAGGATAAAACTAAATCTATAGGTAAATCTCAGCAAGATGAAATACTCCAAGCACAAGAGTTAAAAGATAAAGGTATTCTAACTGATGAAGAGTTTGATGCTTTAAGAGATGAAATATTAAAAAAATAGGATAGGAATTTAATATATGAAACTTAGTAATTATGCCGATTTTCCAGTAGATATACCAGTCATAGCAGAGGATGAAATTTTTTTATATCCGTTTATGATTGCACCGATTTTTTTGAATGATGAAAGTAACATAGATGCTGCCACAAGAGCGATGGAAGATGATTCATTAGTCATAGTTTGTTCAACTAAACCTTCGCGGGATGGTGAGAGAGGTTATGATGCACTTTATGATGCAGGTGTTGTTGGTTCTATTATGAGAAAAGTTGCACTTCCAGATGGAAGAGTAAAGGTTCTTTTTCAGGGACTTGCTCGTGCAAAAACAGTTTATGAAGTTGAAGATTCTCCACTTGTTGCCCATGTTGAGACTTTAAAAGCAACTAATTTAAACTCACCTAAGATAGATGCGATTTTAGAAATAGTTCGTGAGAAAGTACGGATTTTATCTGGTATTAGTAACTATTTTCCACCTGATTTGCTTAGAACCATAGAGGAAAATCACGACTATAATCGTATAATTGATTTGATTTGTTCTGCGATTAAGATGAAAAAAAAACAAGCATATAAGATATTTGTTGAGGTAGATACTGAAAAAAGATTTTTAGATCTTTTAAATTATCTCATTGAAGAGATTGAGACAAATAAACTGCAAAAAGAGATTCGTTCAAAAGCTCATACACATATAGAACAGGTAAACAAAGAGTATCTTCTAAAAGAACAGTTAAAGCAGATTCAAAAAGAGTTGGGTGCTGATACTGCAAGAGAAGAAGAGATAGAAGAGTATCGCACTAAGTGTGAGGCTAAAAAAGAGAAGATGGGAGAGGAGGCATACAAAGAGATAAATAAGCAGATAGAGAGATTTTCTAGAATGCATCCTGATTCTTCTGATGCCTCTATGACTCAAACATATTTAGACTGGGTTTTAGAGATTCCTTTTGGAGATGAATCTAAAAAAGCTTTGAAGATTTATGATGTTGAAAAACAGCTTGATGAAGATCACTTCTCTTTGAAAAAACCAAAAGAGAGAATAGTTGAGTATTTTGCAGTAAAAGAACTTTTAGAACTGCGTAGAATATCTCATGAAAATAGTGCAGGAGCCATTTTGTGTTTTAGTGGACCTCCCGGTGTCGGTAAAACCTCTTTGGCAAACTCAATAGCTACAGCCCTAAAGAGACCACTTGTGCGTATTGCTCTTGGTGGTTTAGAAGATGTAAACGAGTTAAGAGGGCATAGAAGAACTTATGTCGGTGCAATGCCCGGTAGAATAACCCAGGGGCTGATTGATGCTAAAAAGATGAATCCTGTTATAGTTTTAGATGAGATAGACAAAGTTTCCCGTTCACAAAGAGGTGATCCAACAGCTGCACTTTTAGAGATTCTTGACCCTGAACAAAATTCTAGCTTTAGAGATTACTATCTTAACTTTAACATAGACCTTAGTAATGTTATTTTTATCGCCACTGCAAATGATGTAGGGCGAATTCCAGCTCCTCTTCGTGATAGAATGGAGTTTATAACGATTAGTTCTTACACTCCACAAGAGAAGTTTGAGATTGCTAAGAGGTATCTGATTCCACAAGAGTTGAAAAAGCATGGACTTAAAAACTCTGAAGTCACTATATCTAAACCGGCACTTAAAGAACTTATCCATAGTTATACACGAGAAGCAGGTGTAAGAAATCTTCGTCGTCGTTTGGCTGATATGAGTAGAAAAGCAGCTAAAGAGATACTTGAAAAACCTGAGATAGATAAAATATCTTTGACTCTTAAAAATCTGAAAGATTATTTTGAAAAAACTATGTTTGAGATAGAAAAAACAGATAAAAAGCCGGTTGTTGGAGTTGTGAATGGCTTGGCATGGACTTCTGTTGGTGGGGATGTGCTAAAGATAGAGTCTATCCGTATAAAAGGTAAGGGCACTATGCAGTTAACAGGTAGTCTTGGTGATGTTATGAAAGAGTCAGCAAGAATAGCTATGAGTGTAGTAAAAACTCTTATAGATAGAAAAAAACTTAAAATTGATTCTGATAATATACCTTTTTCGTTTAAAGAGAAAGAGGAAAATATCAAAGTAGATATTAGTGAAGTTTATAAGCGTTATGATCTGCATCTTCATGTTCCAGACGGTGCAACTCCAAAAGATGGACCAAGTGCCGGTATAGCTATGGTTAGTGTTATCGCTTCTATATTAAGTTCTAAAAAAATTCGTTCTGAGATTGCTATGACCGGTGAAGTCTCACTTAGTGGTGATGTCTTGCCTATTGGAGGTTTGAGAGAGAAACTGATAGCTGCTCATAAAGCTGGTATGTCTAAAGTTTTAATTCCTGTAAAAAATTATGAAAGAGATTTAGAAGATATTCCAAAAGAGGTTAAAGATTCTTTAGAAATTATCGGAGTTAGTAGAGTTGAAGAGGTCTTAAAACAAGTTCTTATTTAAGGTTTCTTACTTGGCATGTGGAAGCTTTTAATTCCACATGCTAAAGAGTTAAACTATAACAGTAGCCATTTTTCTTAGCAGATCATCTTTCTTGATTGGTTTCATTAAGAAACCATTTGCACCAAACTCAAGTGCATCGCTTTTTTTAGTTTCATCTGTAGTTAAGACAATAATAGGCAGTTGGCGAAGAGTATCATCTGCTCTGACTACTTTTAGCATCTCTATCCCACCCATAACCGGCATTATAATATCTAGCAGTATCAAATCTATATCTTTTCTGCTCTTTAAAACACCTATAGCATCGGAGCCATTTTTAGCCTCTACAACTTCTGCTACATTCCCAGTTTTCATCAACATAGACTTTAGAAGTTTTAAGTTAATCATATCATCATCAACAGCTAAAATTATTAGATTATTTTTTGTCATTTTTTACCTTTAAATAAATTTTTCAAGTATAAGTCTTAGTAGATCTTTGTTTACAACATTTCTGATTATCTCGTGTACGAAGAGTGCATCGTCAGGATTTTTATCTGTTAGAGAATCGCAAGTCAGTACAAGATAAGAGTCAAGACCTGTTTCTTCGTTAGATGCTTTTACTTTTGATGAAAAAGTTTTCAGATCAAGACCTTCAATCTCTTTATCAAAAAGTATAAGTTTGTATGATGAATTATCTATTTTACTTTTCAAATCTTTTAGGGTGTCTGCCTCTTCATAAGTGTAACCTAAACTTTTAAGAAGTTTTATATAGAGTTTAGTTTCAAAACTGCTTTTTTTAGCCAATAGTACATCTGCTTTATAGTTTGGTTTTGGAACTTTTATACTTTCTTCTTTGATTGCTATATCTTCTTTTTGTGGTTCTTCTTTTACCTCTTCTTTTACTGTTTTAGTTGTACTTTTTGGTGTATCTATTTTTTCAACAATAAAATCTGATAAGAAGTGGTTTAAAAGAGAGACTATTTCAGATCTAACAAGAGGTTTTGTCGTGTACTCATCAAGTCCGGCATCTAAAAATCTCTCTCTATCGCCTTTTAGTGCATTTGCAGTCAAAGCAACGATAGGAACATGAGGCTGATTGTAATCCTCTTCATACTCTAAAATCTCTTTTGTTGCCTCTACACCATCTAAAAACGGCATCTGAATATCCATAAAAATAAGATCAAAATTTCCATCTTTTCTTTTCTGGAAAGCTTCAAGACCATTATTGGCTATGCTAATAGTTAGTCCTAAATCTTCAAGTGTTTTTTTAATCAGTTTTTGATTGATTATATTATCTTCTGCTATTAAAACATTTGCATCAAAATTACTCTCTGTTATATCAAATTTATGGCGACTTATCTTTTTAGTTTTTTTAGTGTTGTAATTTTGGGAACTAAAATTATCAAGTGCCTGTCTGACTTTTGAAAGGTTAATCGGTTCATATAGTGTTTTAAATATATCTATATTTAGAGACTCTATTTTTCTCATAAAGTAAGATTTAGTTAAGAGAATAAGCTCTTGAGGGAGTTTTGAATAGTTGATAAGTGACTCTTCACTTGTGTAGTCATAATCAACCAATACTAAATCATAACTCACTTGTCTCTGCAAGGTTTCTAGTTCATTGAGATCTTTAAATAGAGTATAACTAACTCCATAAAAATCTAAATATTCACGAAGGTAGGTTTCTTGTCTTTTTGTTTTACTTGATGATTCTAAAATTAAAGCATTCAGATTTGAGTAGCTACCTTTTATGCTATCATTAAGTGTTTCAATCTCTTCAAAGTCAATCGTAAAGAAGAAAGTAGTACCTTGTCCTGCTTCACTATGAAGATCAAGTTGACCACCCATAAGTTCAATAAATCTACTAGAAATTGTAAGTCCTAGACCGGTACCACCATATTTACGGGTAATAGATGTATCTGCTTGACTAAATGCTTCAAATATTCTAGCTTTTTGTTCACTAGTAACACCAATACCACTATCTTGAATCTCAAATCTAACTCTTGTTCTGCCTTCTTGCTCTTCTTCTAGTTTTCTTATGTCCACATTGATTGAACCTGAAGCACTTGTAAACTTAACAGCATTAGAGAGAAGGTTAATGATTACCTCTTTAAGTTTAGTAGGGTCACCTTTTAGAGGATTTTCAAGTTCTGGATCTATAAAACAACCAAGGTCTATATGTTTTTCACTTGCACGAACAGCATATACTTCAACTGCGCTTTCAAACTCATCAATAGGATTAAAAATAATATCTTCAATTTCAAGTTTATTACTCTCAATTTTTGAAAGGTCAAGAATATTGTTGATAATCTCAAGAAGGTTTTCTGAACTCTTTTCAATAATCTCAACAAATTCACCCTGTTCTTCTTTAAGACCTGTATCTTTAAGAAGTTCTGTAAATCCAACAATACCATTAAGTGGTGTACGAATTTCATGAGACATATTTGCAAGGAACATTGATTTTGCTTCACTTGCTTCCATCGCAAACTCTTTATCTCTTCTTGTACTTTCGATAATTTTTTCTAGTAAGTTATAAGCCTCTGTTGTACCTTGTGATGTTTGCAGGTCAATATCAATATTTTGAGCATGAACATCATGAGAATCTTCAACAGCTCTTCCAAGAACTTCTTCAAGATTTTTTATATTTTTAGCAATCTCATTAGATAAGATATATCCTAAGACAGCAAGTAAGATAGAGGTTAGCCATACAGTAAAGGTGATGATTAGAAACTGTAGACTCTCCTCTTGTATCTTTTTAGTTCTTAAATCCATTGCAGATAGAAGTAGGTCTTCAGCATCTGAGATAATGCTTATCTTTTCAGAGTGCATAGTGAACCAGATGCCGGAACTAATGTCATAATCTCCACTTTTATTGGCTGAAATAATAGAACTTCTTTCACTATTAATATCTTCAAAAAGCTCTATGGCATCTTCATTTTTAAAAATAGCGTCTAGTTTATCAAAAAGTTCTTTATTATGAAGTGTTTTATAGTTGATAGCATCTGCTTTTCCAATAACAGAGATCCATTTGTTTAGATCTCTATCTTCAAGCTGTGTTGAGTGAGAGATAATGTAAGACATATATCCTCTCTCTATACCACTAAACTCTTTAGCATTAACCATCGCTATATATATTGAATAAAGCTCATTGATCTCTTGATCTGTTTGACCACTTGTGATTTGCTCAAGTTGGGTGATGGCTTTTCTCTGTGTATCACTATATATATTTGTAAAAACATCTCTAAATTCAATCTTATTATCATTAACAAGTTTTCTTGCATCGTGTATTCTAAGTAGAGAGGCTTCTATAGAGTTGTAGTTTTGACAGGCAAGGCAGTTTTTCTCTCCTTTTGAGTGATCATGCAGGGCAGGATCATTTTTTATATACTTTAGATAAGTGTCTGTTCTTGCATCAACAATTTTTCTCTGTTCTTGCAAAGATTTGAAAATATTTTTTGACGGGTTTCCAAGATACATGGCTGTCATACCTCTCTCCCTTGCTACATTACCAACAATATCATTTAGAAATCTATTTTCAGATAGTTTATTTTGAAGCAACTGTGCTTTTTGATAATCTTTGTATGAATCATATAGATAATAACTTGTCAATGAAAATATAACAATAATTGGAAAAAGACTAATTAATTTTAGTCTATTTTTTAATCCTAGTTGCATATATAAGTCCTATAAATTTGAAATTTTTTCTAAAGAAGCTTTAACACTATTTAAAGCTTCTTTGGCTACTTGTACATCATCAGTTTTAACTAAAGTTTTTAGTTCTTCTTTGACTTTGTCAATTCTCATGTTATCACTCATTCCTTTGAGTTTTAAAGCATTTTTTTTCCATAAGTTTGCATCACCTGTTTCTATTGAGTTGCTTGTGTTCTCTAGTAAAAGTTTGCTTTGGCTAATGTAGTCACTGAAAAGTTCATTGAAACTCTCTGTATCAATTCCTATCTCACTAGCTACTAAGTTTTTATCGTAAAGTTGTTGAGTGTTTTCTTCTTCTTCGGTTAAATCTATTTCTAAAGGTTCATCTTCATCAATTTTCAAGAACTCATCATCCAATGGAATTTCTTCATCTTGGATAGAGATCTCTTCATCGAGATATAACTCTTCATCATCTTTAAAGCTTATAGCAAAGTCATCATCATCATTATTATTATCGGTTAAATCTTCTGCTACTTCTTCAGGTTCAGTCGTTACTGCTTGTTCTTGAGGTTGTTCTTCTGAAGATAGTTTTGAGATCATTTTGTAAAATCTATTTAGATTTAGTGTTATCTCATCACGATTTGAGGATGTATTGATGATAGATAATGCTCCAAAGGCATCTTCTATTCTTAAGTTTGCAGCAACACCTTTAAGTTTATGAGAAAGAACTTTTACTTTGTCTTCATCTCCTTGATCATGTGCTACATATAGTTGTTCTTTGAACTCATAAGCTTGAGCTATAAAGTCTCCTATAAACTCTTCAATAAGATCAAGCGGTAGCCCTAACTCGTCAGATGCGACATGTGGGTCATAAGTATAGCTATTGTCAAAATCACTATCTTCATCTTCATCTTTATCTTCATCTTTATCTTCTATCTCTTCTTTAGTAGGATTAATCTCTTCTTCTATATCTAAATCTAATTTAAAATCATCTTCTATAAACGATTCTACCTCTTTTTGTTCACTTTCTACAACACTCTGTACTTCTTCATCTGCAACATCTGATTCTATGACAATATTTTCAATAGTGTGTGGCTGAGTGTCAAGTATATCAATCATGCCCCCTTCGTTATCCTCTTCATAAGGATCGTGGGTAGCTTTTGTTTGAGATATTGTAGAATCAAACTCTTGTGATGATTTTTGAGTTTGAAGTTTTGTAGTCTTTATTGATGCTGCTTGGGGAATAGGCTTTTCATATACATCATTTGCTACTTGGTCATTTTCTGTTTGTGATAATTCTCTTAAATTGTTTAGATAAATCAAGTATGCTTTTTGTGAGGGAGCATCTACTAGATAAATACCCTCTATTTCAATAGTGCATCTAAAGTTTTTGTCATTAGCATGTATAATTACATTTGCATTTTCACTACTCTGGGAACACTCAATAAAGTCTATCCAATGAACATGTTTAAAATTATGTACAAAACCTGGTGTTTTAACGAACAGATCAGCAAAATCTGCCGCTTGGGCTCGAAGTTCAGATAAGTTCAGATAACCTAAGTTTTTTAAATCACTATCGTCGATACCCAAAAACTCTTTTTGAAAATTATAAATTAACATTAACTCTACTCTGCTTCTATCATTTTTTTATATAGTTGGGTGTTTTCTTGAATGTTTTTTCTTGAAGTAGATTTTCTAGCTGCAATATAACCTGTTATCTCATCATTGTCATCATGAATAGGCAAGATTTCTGCTTCAACCCAATAATATAAACCATCTTTTCTCAGATTTTTAACAAACCCATTCCAACTCTGACCGGATTTGATAGTTTTCCACATCTGTTGAAATGCAGCACGAGGCATATCGGGATGTCTAATGATATTGTGAGGTTTACCCACAAGTTCATCAGCTCTGTAGCCAGAAACATCACAAAACTGCCTATTTGCAAAAGTAATTATACCTTTGAGATCTGTCTGGCTTATAATTGCTCTACCTTCAAAAATATACTCTTCATCTACTGGTGTTATACTACTCATTTAATAACCTTAATAATACAAAGTAACTAGAATTTGCAACAATATATCATAAAGCAGTGAAAATAGAACTTATTTATAAATCCCAAATAATTCCATAACATTCCCCACACCTCCAAATTCATAAAATTTCATCTTTTTTTAAATCCAGATGCACCTAAAAAGGTTAGAGAATTAGACTTTACATCTTTTCAACTCCAATAGTTT
>JAYELK010000060.1:0-18819 GCA_034717415.1 Campylobacterota bacterium
GACAAGACTCTTGTCCTATTTTAGGGGTTTAGTATTTTTAAAGCTGTTTTTATTGTTGAAATTATAGCTAATTATTGGCTTTAAAGTGCTTAAAACAGGGGTTTTCTTGGTTTTTCAGGACTGACTAAGTAATGAGGTATTAATCATTAACCCCATTTTGTTATAATTTTGCACTTAAAATTAAGGCTATTTATAAATGATTTCTAAGATAGAAACGATTAAAAAAGAGGTTTCAAAAGTAGTTGTAGGACAAGAGAAGATGATAGATTCTCTTTTGATTGCACTTCTGTGTGATGGGCATATTCTTATAGAGGGTGTTCCTGGACTTGCAAAAACAACCACAGTTAATGCTTTGGCAAAATCATTGGGTCTGAACTTTAAAAGGGCTCAATTTACTCCTGACTTGCTTCCATCAGATATACTTGGTGCTGAGATTTATGACCCACAAAACAATAGCTTTAAAATCAAGAAAGGTCCAATCTTTACGAACTTGCTTTTAGCAGATGAGATTAACCGTGCCCCTGCAAAAGTACAATCTGCTCTGCTTGAAGTTATGCAAGAGAAACAAGTGACACTAGGTGATACAACTTTTAAGATAGAACCACCATTTTTTGTTATGGCTACTCAAAATCCAGTTGAACAAGAGGGTGTTTACCAACTTCCAGAGGCACAACTAGATAGATTTATGTTAAAACTTGTAGTGGATTACAACACAAAAGATGAAGAGTTGGAGATAGCAAGACGAATTTCTAGTGGAAATCTTGAAACTATAGAAGCCGTTGTATCTCTTGAGGATTTAAATGCTATAAAAGTTGCTATAAAAGATGTCCATGTGGATGAAGAGGTTGAGAAGTACATGATAGAACTTGTAAATGCAACAAGAAATCCAACTGAATATGGACTCGAAGAGTTAAAAGATTTTATCCAGTTCGGTGCTTCTCCTCGTGTAAGTATAGATATGTTCAAAGTAGTAAAAGCGATGGCATTTTTCAGAGGTAAAGATTTTGTAACACCTGTTGATGTAGCCTACATCGCAAAAGAGATTATGCGTCACCGTATTGTTTTAACATATGAAGCAGAAGCTGAAGGTATTACAACTGATGAGATCATCCAAAAAGTTTTAGAAACTGTTGCGATTCCATAAGTGAGAGATTGATGAAGATGATAAAGTGTTTGATTTTATAAAAAAATAATCCTGATTCTTGTACATAGATTTAAGTTAGATAAATCTATCGTCTGATCTCTTTTGGCTTACAGCTTCTTTGTCTGACTTCATCCATCCAGATTTTGTTTCACCTTCGACTCTGTCAAAATTTTCTATATATGGTTTTATATCTAGGAGTGGTGTGCCGTTGAGTATATCGACTCCTTTGATTGTAACGATGTTATCTTTTACGCTAACAAGTTCAACCACAGAGAGACCTATGCTATTTGGGTGCATTGGGGTTCTTGTGGAAAATACACCTCTTGGAGTATTTGTTAGGTCATTAAAAGGAACTACTGATAGTTTGTGTTCTGTTACTTTATGAAAATAGTATATAAGATAAAGATGGCTAAATCCATCTAAATCTTTAAGTCCCTCTTGATACTCTTTTTTAAACTCTATCTCTGCAAATGTATCTTTTGCACCTTTTGGTTGAATTGGCATATTTTGTAACTTACAAAAAGGTGAATTGATGGTAGCTATCTGTTTTAAATTAAGTTCCATTACTATTTAGCTTTCTTATAATTTTTTTGCATTGTATCTTATTTAACCTTGTATTCCATCTGCTCTAGGTGTTAGTAAAAATTTGTTAAACACTTTCATATACAACATAAACGGTATTGTCCAAACGATGGCAGACCAGAGATATAATTCACTTGTATACTCCTCAAAAAATGGGATTAGACCTCTCATAAGTGTTGCTACAATCATAAGAATAATCATCAGGTGTGTATAGATATTTGATGTTAAATTTCGTCCTGTATGAATCCAGCCGATAGTAATGAGAACCATTAGATATGCAAGTCCGATACCACCGGTAGTAATAAAGTGTCTAAAATGATTCAGAGCGTATATGTCACTATTTAACAGATCCCAGCCGATAAGAGCATATCCGGCACTCAACATCACGAAGATTGAAGCGTAGTAGAGGACATAGGGTTGATTTAAAATAAACTCATCTTCTAGTTTATAGTCACTTGTAATACCTAAGATAGCTGCACCGGCTCCAAGTCCCAACCAGCCTAAAGTTGAATTCTCAGGATATAAAAATTCAACAATTGTAAATAGAATCACCATAAAAACAGCTAAGTTTGTTAAAGGAGGTCTTGCTACATATATATCATCTATATCTTTATCTTCCATTAGTTCAT
Source organism: Campylobacterota bacterium (assembly GCA_034717415.1). Classification (GTDB taxonomy): domain Bacteria; phylum Campylobacterota; class Campylobacteria; order Campylobacterales; family Sulfurimonadaceae; genus Sulfurimonas. Next base: position 2,356 of record JAYELK010000060.1, read on the forward strand.
TTACGGATTCCATATTTACTCTTCTCATAGCAAGTAAAATAAGAACTATAACTGCACCCAAGGCAACTTTTAAAATATCCATAGCAGGAGTCTCTGCATGACCTGAAACTGAAGCAAAAAACCAAGTTTCAATGCCAAAGATAACAACTAGGATATAGCCTAAACTTGCATGTCTTTGAAGCTTGTCTAAAACAACATCTTTTGCAAACCAGATAAGCCAGCCCAACATTGCCAAGTTAAGAACAGCTGTTAAATAGACACCTGTTATATCAATAAACCAAAAACTAACACGACCTGCAATCCATAGATACATAATATATTTAAGTCGCTTACCTATAAAAGGAATCATCCCGGGAAAAAGTTCAGGCAGTCCGGTTGCTAAAAAGGCTAAAACTCCGGCTGTTAAGATTCCAAAAAGCATTTCATATATATGCCATGTAAGAGTATCGCCGATAAAAGGAATATTTAGATACCCACTCCAGACTAAAGCCCATAAAATCATAGAGATGATTATATATGGAGGCAGAAGTAGAAAGATAGGACGAAAACCGTAAGCTAAGTATGTAGGTACATCTTTTTCATCTGGGTAATATAGATAGTGATTGTTGGCGTGGTTACTACTCTCTCTGCTGTTATCACTCATTATTTTAACTCCAATTCAAATGTATCTATTATCTCTTCATCTTGCAATATCTTTGCACTCTCACTATATACATATTTGTCATCTCTCTCACTTTGAGGAAGTTCATATGTGAATTTTTTGACAATATGTCCCGGATCTGCTTTTAGTAGCAAAATCTCATCACTAAGTCGTATAGCTTCCATCAAGTCGTGAGTAATAAAGAGTATGCTTATCTCTTTTTGAGCTGTCATCTCTATAAGAACAGTTTGCAACTCTTTTTTTAGTCCAATATCTAAGGCTGAGAATGGTTCATCAAGAAAGAGTAGAGATGGTTCAACTACCAAGGCTCTTGCAAAGCTGACTCTCTGTTTCATACCACCACTCAAATCTTTTGGAAATTTACTAAAATCTTCCTCTTCAAGACCAAATCTAAGAGCAATTTTTTTTGATTTTTCTATGGCTACTGCTGTTTTATCGCCTTTTGCCAAAAGACCAAGAGATATGTTGTCAATAACATTTTTCCAAGGAAGAAGTCGTCCCTCTTGAAAGGCAAATGAACTGCTGATAAAACTGTTCTCAACGCTTCCCTCTTCAACATCAAGCAGACCGGCACAGAGGTGCAGAAGTGTAGTTTTACCTCCACCACTTGGACCAACAATAGAGAGAACCTCACCTTTAGTTAAAGTAAAATTTATATCTCTAAGTATCTCTGTAAATCCAAAATGATGATTTAGCTTTTTTACTTCTAATCTCTCCATAGTTCAACCTCTCTCTTAATCGGTTCTAAAATAATATACTCTACAAACATAAGTGAACCTATCATTATCACTACAATGGCAAGTGCTGTTGGAGTGTCTAACTGACTTCGAGCAACTGCCAAAGAAGCTCCCATCCCATCACTTGTAGCTAAAAGTTCAGCCATAATAACTATCTTCCATGCCATACCAAGACCACTTACCCATGCAGGGAAAATATAAGAAAAAATATGTGGAAAATATACATCTATAAACTTCATATGCCAAGGTAGGTTAAAACTATCTGCCATCTCTTTTAGATCGCCATCAAGTGTTCTAGTTCCTTGAAGTGCACCAACAAAAACAATAGGAAAAGATGCAACAATAACAGTAAATATAACAGTCTCATCTCCCATACCAAACCAGATCATTGCTAAAACTATCCAAGCGATAGGAGGCATACCGACTAAGATGGTAACGATAGGACGACTCATCATAGATGCTGTTATGAAAAATCCTGCTAGAAGTCCAAGGACAGAACCAAGAGCCAAAGAGATTCCAAAACCTATAGCAGCACGATATAGAGTTATGTTAATCTCTGCAATAACTTCATTGTCATTAAGCATTAACCACAGAGTTTGAAATGTCTCTAGTGGAGAGGGTAGAACTAAATTTCCATAGAGTTGATTTCCTGCATCCCACAGAGCTATAAAAAGGAAAATAGCAGCTATAGAACCCCAACCACTCCAGAGATAGCCTGGGAAGTCTTTAATTATTTTAAATGCAAACTTCATCTATTTCGCTTTATAGTAGAAACTATCTTGAGGAAGTTTTCCACCTATACTTTTAGGATTTTCTTCTTTTAAAACATTGAAGAAAAACTCTAGTTTTTCTCTTGAATCAACCCCACTAACACTTTTCATATTTAGATGAGCGATAGAGTCTGCTACACCATCTGCTTTTAGCATGGGAAGTGTTTTAACTGCCAATTCCCCAGCCTCTTTAGGATGGCTCATATACCAGTTAAGTGATTTGTCATACTCCTCTAAAAATCTTTTTATGATTTTTGGATTGTCTTTCATGGAACCTAAGACTGCCATACCTGCCTCTGGAACATCTGCATCTGTTTTAAATACTTCTGCCCACTCTTTTTGAAGATCGGTACTTCTATATAGATCAGGTGCGATTATGCTTATAGGAAAAGATTTAGTTTTACGAAGTGCTATAGAGATAGCAGGTTCAGCTAAAAGAGCATGATCAACTCTTCTCATAATAAGCATCTGCATAGCGTCAATAGGAGAAGTTACATATACAAGGTCAAAATCTTTTTTGGGGTTTAGTCCTTGTTTTTTCAAAAGCTGTGTAAATACAATATCGGGCATATCAGCACGAAAAGGTACTGCGATTTTTTTGCCTCTGAAATCTTTGAGAGTTTTTAAGTTTTTATCTCTTGAAATCATTCCAAGGATTCCCCATACAGAAACATTTATAAGTTCTATATCAACACCCTTGTTATTTAAAATCGCTGCTGTATTTGTAGGAATTGCCACAAAATCTACATCACCTTTTATAGTCATAGCACGAAGTTCATCTGGATTTTTCCAAAGTCTAAACTCTACTTTTTTAGCTATATCTTTTAAAGCATTAGTCTCAATCATATGTAAAACAGGATGTGAAGAAGAAGCAAATGGACCCGCAACCACTATCTTATCTACTCTATTATCTGCTTGAAGTTGTAAAGTTAGCAGTAGCATAAATGCCAAACAACTATAAACAATTTTTTTCATCTTTTTCCTTTAGTAAATTAATTGTCGAATTCTATCAGTAATGATATTAATTATCATTGATACTTGTCAATTTAATGAATTTTACAATAAAAAACTTTAAACTATGATTATAATAATAGTTATCGTTTTAATTAAGATTTAAGTTTATATCAATTATCATGCGTCTATGTATTTATTAACCAAGAGTTACAAAACTCAATCAGAGCATAATTTTTTGTTATTGTTAAGTCTGTTGCTAACTGCTTTTGCATTTTACACTCTTTTTAAAAGTTCAAACTATATAACAATATCACCAGAACTTCCCAGACCTTTAAAAGTTCAAGAGAGGGTGGTTTCTATAACCATAGAACCTGCTTCTGTGGTTAAAAAACAAGAGGTAAAAGTTGTAAAACCAAGACCGATAAAAAAAATAATCAAAAAAAAGATTGTAAAAAAAGTTATACCTGTGAAAACTAAACCGGTAGTTGTTCCGGTGGTTGAGCCAATGGTCAAACCGGTGACTCAGCCAATAGAGAGGTCAATTATAGAAACAACAATAGAACCTGTTGTACAAAAAATTCAACTTCCTGTTTTTGATGCCCAAATGAAAGCATCCTTTATAGCAGGTCTTTATGAGATGTTGAATGAAAAAAAATATTATCCAAAAATGGCAAAAAGAAGAAAGTTGGAGGGTATAGCAGAAGTTAGTTTCACTCTTTGTAAAGATGGAACTATCCGAAATATTTTTTTACATAAAAGTTGTGGACATAAAATCTTAGATAGGGCTGCTCTTAAAGTAGTCAAGTCTATAGATGTTTACAAAGCTATTCCAGATGCAGTCAGTATGGCATCTCTAAATCTAAATATACCTATAAAATACTCAAGGAATTAAAATGAATTTACAACACTATATGGATCAGGGTGGTCCAATCGTAACGATACTGCTCGTTATGTTTGCTTTAGGATTAACTCTTATGTTATGGAAATTTTTTGTCATTTTATATGTAAAGCTGAAAAAGAAACATTATTGTGAAACATACATAAAGGAACTTCCGCGAAATAGTGATATAGCTATAGTGGAATTAATGGTTCATGATATTATGCACTCTCTTGAGAAAGGCTTGGACAGTGTTAAAATCATAGCAACAATATCACCACTTTTAGGGCTTCTTGGTACTGTTATAGGAATCTATACTGCATTTCAGGGAATTTCTCAAAATGGTTTAGGAGATCCTAGTTATTTTGCAGATGGTATCTCAATGGCGATGATTACAACGATAGCCGGGCTTATAGTCTCTATCCCTCACTATGTTGGTTATAACTATCTAATCTCTATGATGGATAAGCTTGAACTTGCATATACTCAGGAGTTGTATCTGCATGTAAAGGGTGGTGATGCGTAAAAAAAGGGAGATGATAGCACCGGATTTGACTCCCGTTATCGATATGGTTTTTATCTTGTTGATATTTTTTATGGTAACTTCGGTCTTTAAAAAAGATGATGTTATCTTGGCATTGAATCTTCCAGATCTACATGCCAAGACCCAGATAAGCGATAAAAAAAGTGTGACTATTGAACTATCTACCGTAGAGCTTGCCATAGATGGAAAAAAATACAGTTTTGAGGAGTCTCAAGAGTTGTTTTCAAGCTATAAAAAAGATATAAATATTTTAATTCGTATAGATAAAGAGGTTGAGTATGAGAGAGTTATGAAGCTATTTGATGGTTTGCAACAAAATCAATTGACATCATTCTCTCTAGTAGCAGAGCAAACGCGATAGAAAGAGTATCTGCATAGGTTCTACAGAGTGTAGAACTTCTGGAGATGCTCGCATCTATCTAATAATATTGATTATTGTAATTATAACAAAGGAATGAAAAAATGAAGAAGATAACACTTAGTGCATTGTTGGCACTGCTTATAAGCTGTTCTGCTTATGGAGCAGAAGATATGAAAGCTATTGAAGTTGTAAGTATAGCAACAAAAACAGCTAAGAGTATAGATGGAGTTGCCGCAACTGTTGAGGTTGTAACACAAAAAGAGATTGAGATGATGGGGGCTGAGAGTCTAAAAGATATTTTAGATAAAACTCCAGGTCTTACGATGCAGTATGGAACTTTTCCAAGTTCAAGTTCAAAGAGTAAATCCTCTATTGCTATTCGTGGTATGGGTGCAAATGGAACTCTGTTTTTACTAGATGGACGACGACTCTCTGGTGAAGTTAAAAATCCTTATGATTTAGAGCGTATTCCAGCATCTATCGTTGAAAGAATCGAGATTGTAAAAGGTCCTATGAGTTCACTTTATGGTGCAGATGCTGTTGGTGGTGTTATCAACATTATCACAAAAAGACCAACCGATGAGATGAAGATAGATGCAGGTGTCAGATATGGTATAAATGAGTATAGTCAAGCCCAAAATGTAAATCTTTCTCTTAGTATCCAAGGTAAAAATGATGCTTTTGGTTATAGTGCTTATGCAGGATACACTACAACTGACCCATATACGCAAGCAGAGGTTGCAGATGTTTATGCAAAAACACGAGGAAATGTAAAACCGTCAGTCCATCCAAATCCGGCAATAAGTGCTAAAGTAAAAGATTTTTATGAGGTAGATACAACATATAGAGAAGAGAGTACAATCTACACCGTAGGTACTCGTTTATCTTATGATTTTACTTCGGATTTAGTGATGGGTGTTGATGTAAACTATTTTAACGAGGAGAGAGACGGTGTCTATATAGGTTATATTCATCCTGCTACAACTCCCGGTAGAGCAGTTCCAATATACAATAATCCAGTTAATTCTCATGATGAGAATAATCGCTTAGACTTAAGCATAGATCTTGCTTATGCACCAACTGACGACTTAAGCGTCAATGCTCGTATTTACAACTCTGATTATGAAAAGCGAAACACTACAACAGCTATTAATTGGAAAGATTTAGGCTATGCCAATGAAGATGCATCCATAAATGCTGCTATGAATGCTGATGTTGATATTACTGTTTATGAAGCATCTGCAACCTACTTGGCGGGTGAATCACATCTTTTAACCGGTGGTGCTGAGTATAGAGATGAGAGAAGAAGATCTTCTGTTTTTAACAATAATATAGATATGGTAGAGAAAAAAGTTGATTACACCTCTTTGTATATTCAAGATGAGTGGGAAATTAGCGATAAATTTAACACTATTGTTGGTGCGAGATATGAAGATATAAGTAATGCAGAAGACAAACCAACATTTCGTGTAGGTGGAATCTATGAGTTTGATAAAATGCTAAAGCTTAGAGCTAACTTCGCACAGGGTTTTCGTACACCCGATATTAGAGAGATGTATATCAATATGAATACACCAAATGGACCTCAAAGAGGTGCTGATGTTATGGGATATGATTTAAAACCGGAATCAACTGACGCTTTTGAGATGGGAGTTGGTGGTCGTAATTCTAAATTTAGTTATGATTTAGTGGCTTTTTATAACAAAATTACAAACAAAATAGAGCAGGTTCAAAATGGAGCGATTACTACATATGAAAATGTCGGTAAAGCAAATACTTACGGAACAGAGCTTTCTCTTAACTACCAAATATTGGATGATTTGGGTAGTTCATTCTTCTGGACAGAGCTTAGAACTGAAAATGAAGACACAAAAAAAGATCTTGAATTTAATCCTGAGAGAACGGCTATGCTTAGCTTTGATTACCAAGTAATGAAAGATTTAAATTTTGGATTGGTTGGTAAATATATTGGCGAACAACACTATACAGAGGTTATAAATAGAGGTAGTCCAACTCAAACAACAGATGAAGATGCTAAAACAGATGCTTTTTGTATGCTTGATTTAACTCTAAATTATGAGATAGACAAATCATTTGAAATTTATGGAGGTATAAATAATATAGGAGATACAACAGTTAACGATATTTTAGGTTCAAGCGTTGGAAGATACTACTTCGCAGGTGCTAGAGTGCATTTTTAAGCATTCCAGTTAAGATAGATTATATTACAAAGGAAACCCAAAAATGAAAAAAATATTAATTATAGCGATCGCTTTATGTTTTAATGGTGCTACGGCACTATTAGCAGAGGGATACAGTGTACCAGTTAGAGCTGTTTTTGCATCACAAATGATGCCAAGATTTGTTGGTGTAAGCAGTATCCATGGACATGAGATAGGTTTAAGTGAGAAAGATTCAGATATTGTAAGTGAGATAAGAGGGACAATTATAGCACTGCTAAAGCCAAAGATGAAAAGAGTTAAAGAGTTAGAATCTAAAGTTTTTGATTTATCATTACAAAAAGGAACATATGAGCAAATCGTGCCTCTTCTTGAAGAGATAGCAAAGGTAAAACTTGAAGCTTCATTGGTTCAGTTAAAATGTATCGAGATCTACAAAGATAAAGTTTCTGATGAGGATTTTGAGAAAGTAAAAGCATTTTTAAAGACAAAAAAGAAAGATATATTTGAACATGTAAATATTATTTAGTAAGATTTACATTTCACACTCCACATGCCATGGCATGTGGAAATCTTCACTAACCGTTAACTACCATTTGTTATACTTTTGTAGATATGAATTTAATAATTTTTATAAAATATGAGATAACTAAACATGAGTAAACTGCAAAAAATCTTAGTTCGTGCCAGACGGCAGGTCTTTAGTGAAATGGTGGGGAATAATCCATCTATATTTCAAGGTGAAGGCTATGACTTTATTGAGCTTCGTGAGTATATGCCCGGAGATGATATTCGTCATATTGATTGGAATATAACTGCTAAGATGCAGCAGCCATATATCAAAATCTTTCGTGAAGAGAGAGAACTGAGCGTAGTTGTGGTTTCTGTATTGAATGGGAGTGTACACTTTGGTTCTAAAAAATTTAAACAAGAAAGCATCGCTGAAATAGTTGCACTTCTAAGCTTTTCAACTATAAAAAATGGGGATTTGCTTAGTTCGTATATCTTTACAGATAGAATGATTTCACATCTAAAACCAACTAAAAATATAAATCAGGTTCAAAAGAGTGTGGATGATGTTTTAAATTTTTATGCTCTAAATGAAGGAGTGGATTTTAAAGTTTTGGCAGATACTCTCTATAAAAGGATTAAAAGAAAATCGCTGATTATAGTAGTGGGTGACTTTTTTGAGATTCCGGATTTTAGGCTTTTGGCAAAAAAGCATGAGGTAGTAGCTGTTATAGTTAGGGATATACTTGAAGAAAAACCACCTCAAATGGGTTTTTCATCTCTAGTTGATCCTGAGAGTGGGGCAGTTTTAGAGGGTGATTTTAACGCTTCATCAGTAGAGACTTACACAAAAAAGGTCTATGCACATGACCATAAACTCTATGATACATTTAGAAAACATCAAGTTCGATTTACTAAAGTTTATACTACAAGCAGTGCCAGTGTAGAACTTCGTAGATTGTTTGAGGGTCGCTAATGCAAGAGATTAAATTGCATGATATAAAGCCTATTGTGGAGATTGTTGAACCGTCACTATACTATTTTTTGGGTGCTTCTTTTGTGGTTATACTCTTGGCATGTGGAATAATATACCTTATCTACATCTGGTTAAAAAATAGAAATAGATTTAACATTAGAAAAGAGCATCTTAAACTTATGGAGTTGCTAGATTTGAATGATGCAAAAAAATCAGCCTATGAGATGACGCTTTATGGAGCAACATTCAGAGATGACAGTCCTCGGCATGTGGAGATGTACAAAAACTTGAACTTAAGACTTGAAGCTTATAAGTATAAAAAAGAGGTTGAAGAATTTGATAGAGAGACTCTAGGTTATTTTGAATTATATAGAGGGATGTGTGATGTTTAATGGGCTTTATTTTGAGTTTCCACTGTTTGCTCTTCTTGTGGTTTTCTTTATAGCATGTGAAATGTTTTGTAAGATGAAACTGCCATCTATCTACTTTCCTCATACTGCACAGTTTATGCAACACTCTGTTTCATCTTCTAAATTTCTCTTTTTGTTGAAGTGGCTTGGAATCGTTATGCTTATTTTTGCTTTGATGTCTCCTGTAAAAGATGAGGCTTACGAGATAGAGCCAAAAGAGGGTTATGAGATAGCACTTATTCTTGATGCTTCTCAATCAATGGCAGCTAGAGGCTTTGATGTTACCAATCCAAACTTAACAAGATTTGATGTTGTAAAAGAGATAGTAGGTGATTTTATCTCACACAGGAAAAGTGATAATATCGGACTGATTGTTTTTGGTCAATACTCCTTTATAGCTTCACCTTTGACTTATGATGAAAATATTTTAAACAAGATAGTATCTCAGCTTTACATCTCAATGGCTGGAAAATATACAGCCCTCTATGAATCTTTGGCTCAAGCTGTAAATCTTCTTAAGATGAGTAAATCAAAAAGCAAGGTAGCCATACTTTTAACTGACGGTTATAATACACCGGATAATAGATTTCCTTTTGATGTTGCAGTTGATTTAGCTAAAAAAGAGGGTGTAAAAGTTTATCCCATAGGTATAGGAATGCCACATGAGTATAACAGAAAAGTCTTAGTTGATATAGCCGAAGCAACCAGTGGAGTTGCTTTTGGTGCTTCAACTGCAACAGAACTTCAAGAGGTCTATAAAAAGATAGATGAACTTGAAAAGTCAGAGATAAAGAGTGAGAGTTTTACATATATTAACTACTATTACACCTATCCACTCTTTATATCTCTACTCTGTCTTATGGCGTATATACTTTTAAGAAACAAAAGGGGGTATGTATAATGACTTTTTTATATCCGGAATTTTTATACTTTATGTTGCCACCTCTTTTTGTACTCTTTGGTCTGTTACTTACTCAAAAGGAGTCACAGGCTCACTTTTTTAGTGAAGATGTTATGAGTAGGCTTCGTGTGAGTGCAAACACTTTAACCCTTAGAGCCAGAAATGCACTCTTTTTACTTATGGGGGTTTTGATGATTGTCTCTTTGGCTCAACCTGTTATAAATGATGGAGTTATTGAGGTAAAAGCCAAGAGTGCCGACATAATGATAGCCTTTGATATATCGGACTCAATGTTAGCTACTGATGTTTATCCAAACCGTTTGGAGTTAGCTAAACAAAAAGCGATGGAACTTCTTAAAATTGCTCCAAATGAGAGGATAGGGGTTATAGCTTTTGCCAAAAACTCCTACCTTGTTTCACCTATGAGTTTTGATCACAGTGCAGTCGGCTTTTTGCTTCGCCAACTAGATACAAGTTCCATAACAGAAAAAGGAACGGATTTTCTGTCTATGCTTGAAGTTGTGGATAGGTCTATAAAAACAAAAAGTAAAAAATATCTGCTTATTATCAGTGATGGTGGAGATAGCAACAGTTTTAAAGATGAAATAGCTTATGCAAAAGAGAAAAATATAGTTGTTTTTGTTTTAGGTGTCGGGACAAAAAAAGGTGCTCCGATAAAGCGTGAAGATGGAACTTTTATAAAGTACAAAGGAGAGATAATAGTCTCAAAACTAAATGACAATATCTCAGACCTAGCTACTTCAACTGGTGGTGTTTATATCCAAAATCTGAAGTCAAATGATGATATAGAGGCGATGTTAAGTGAGATAGAGGCTAAAAGTGAGCAAAAAGAGTTAAAGAGTGAAAAGGTTCACAGATACATACCACTCTTTTACTATCCTTTGGGTGTGGCTTTGTTGCTTTTGCTGATTGCGACAAGTTCTCTGGGGACAAAAGCTAACTCAAATATAGCTGTTTTTGTCTTGATTTCGTTTATGTTTATAACTCCACATGCCAAAGCAGGTATGTTTGACTTTATGGAGTTAAATGAAGCAAAAAAAGCTTATAAAGCAGGGGAGTTTGAGAGGTCTGCGAAACTTTATCAAAAATATGCAGAGAGTAGTGGTAGTTCTCAAAGTCACTATAACGCAGGAAACTCTTTTTATAAACTTGAAGAGTATGACAAAGCTATAGATGCTTACTCTAAAGCAACTTTTGAAAGTGAAGATGCAAAGGCTAAAAAACTTGCTAATATCGGCAATGCTTATGCAAAAAAACCAAAGCAAGAGCAGTTGCAAGAGGCGATAGACTCTTATGAAGCATCTTTGAAGATAAAAGAAGACAAAGAGGTTCGAGAGAATTTAGAAGAGGTGAAAAAGCTTTTAAAGAAAAACAAACAAAAAGAGGAAAATAAGCAAGAGAAAAAGGGTGATAAAAAAGAAAACCAAGATAAAAAAAAGAAAGATGATAAAGATGGAGATTCAAAAGAGTCAGATGAAAAATCAAAAGATGAAAAAGATAGTTCAAAAAGTGAGAAGTCACAAGATGATAAGCAAAATTCTGATGATATGAAGTCAAAAAAAGAGGAAGAAAAAGAGCAGAAGCAGGGTGAAGATGATAATAAAACAAAAAAACAACAAAAACAAGATTTAGAGAAACTTGATAAAGATGAGGATAATAAAAGCATTTCATCTGCATCAACGCCTAAAAATCTCTCAAAAGATAAGATGAGTGATGCTGAAGAGGTAAAATGGCTACAGCAGTTAAATCTTCAAAAACGAACATATCTATACAAACTAAATGAACAAAAACCTAAGGAGGAAAACTTAGATGAAAAACCTTGGTAAGATAGTTGCACTACTATTTTTAATTCCACATGCCATATACGCATCAGTAGAAGCGAGTCTGGATTCTCGTTTTGTAGAGTTGGGGGAGATGGTTACATACTCTTTGAGTATATCTGGAGAGGATATAGAGAGACCAAATATTCACACTTTGTGTGATACGGATGTAATCTCTACAAGTTCACAAAGAAGTATTGTAATGGTAAATGGGGATGTTGAGAAGAAATATATCTTAAGTTATAAATTTATTCCTCAAAAGAGTTGTGAAATTGAGCCTATAGAGATTGAAGTAGATGGAAAAATTGAGAGAAGTAATGCAGTAAGTCTAAAAATAAAAGATGGAGTTGCTGCGCAAGATGCAGAATTTGTTTTAACTTTGAGCAGTAGCAAAAAAGAGGTTTTTATCGGTGAGCCTTTTGAAGTTACACTTCTGTTTAAGCAGAGAGAGGGAGCAGAAGCAGTTGATTCTAAATTTGTACCACCAGAGTTAAAAGGCTTTTGGATAAAAGAGGAGTCAAAACCTGTAAGATATAAAGAGGGTGAGTTTACAATAACAAAACTCACCTATACAATGTCTGCTCAAAGAGTAGGAAATTTACATATCTCTAAAGCCCAAATGAAAATAGCATCGAGAAGCAATAAAAGAGATAGTTGGGGTGCTTGGATACCAAATATAAAATGGAGAACTTACTTTTCAAATGAGTTGAGTATAGATGTAAAAGCATTGCCGGTTGGTGTTGATTTGATAGGAGATTTTAGCATAGGTGCCACTGTTGATAAAAATGAAATCAATGCAAATGAGGCTTTGAATGTTAGAGTGCAAGTTAGTGGAGTTGGCAACTTAGAAGATATAAAATCATTTAAACCATATATAGAGGGAGTCTCTGTCTTTGATGAAAAAATAGCTGTTGCAGGTTCAAAACTAACTCAAAAGATGGCATTTGTAGCAGATGAAGATTTTACAGTTCCACCATTCTCTCTTAAATATTATGACCTTAAAACCAAAGAGGTAAAAACTATCTCTACAAAAGAGATAAAAGTCCTAGTAAAGGGTGCAAAAGTTAAACCAGAACTTACTATAAAGCGTCCTCAAGATAGTGAAGTTAAGAGTGTTACAGAGGCTTCAAGTGGTGAGTTTTCTATACTTTTAGTTATCGTAACATTTATAATAGGCTTGGCATGTGGAATAGTCTTGATCTTATTTAAACCATGGAAAATACTCTTCAAAGAAAAAGAGTTAAACATAAAAGACCCAAAGGTACTTTTAATGAAACTGCTTCCATTTAAAAGTGATGAAGAGGTTCAAAAAATCATAGATATTTTAGAGAATAACCTCTACTCAGATATTGAGCAAGAGGTAGATAAAAAGGTTTTAAAAGAGATAGTTAAAAAGTACGAAATTTAGACCGTTTAGAGTCATGTTTAAATAAATATGTTAAAGTGACATAAACCTGTCATAAAGGATTTAATATGCAAGCTGTAAACTACACAAATGCCCGTAACAATCTTAAGACTTTGATTGATGATGTATGTGATAATGATGAAGAAATTATCATAACTACTAAAAATGATAAAAGTGTTGTACTGATTTCACTTGATGAATACAATAGAACTCATGCTGCTTTGAAACGAGAGGTACAAGAGGCAATAGAAGAGATCCAAAGAGGAGATATAATCGGTATTGAAGAGGTTTTTGATAAGGTTTTAGCTAAATATGAAAATTAATTTTTCTCAAAAAGCGTATCAAAGGCTTGAAGCATTAGCAGAATATATTTATCAGCAAAGTGGATCAAAAAAAACGACACTATCTTACCCAGACTCTTAATCATTTTCCCCAAGCAGGTAGACCTAGTGAGGAATTAGCACCAAATACCATAAAACTAGTGTATCAAGGTTTTAGTATTATATACCGTATCTCAGATGAGAGTATAGAAATCCTCACAATTTACCGTGAAAATCTTTATTGACACTCACTATTGATTTTATATTATCACTTTATAGAGGACATTTTATGTGTTCCTATATTTGTTTTTATTAAGTCTAACTTCACTATAATGGGAATGAATAAATAGTTGTACTCAATTGTTAAATAAAAAACGAAATAAGGATTAAATAAAATGAGTTTTACAGATAGAATCAAGCCTACTGATAAAGGTATTACCACATACTTAGATGATTTAAAAAATTCAGATTATCAAATCCCAACTTTTCAAAGAGAAGTTGTATGGGAAAAAGAAAATGTCAAAAAACTATGGGATAGTATATATAAGTTTTATCCACTTGGAAGTATATTGGTTTGGAAAACTAATGTAAAACTACAAAATCATAGACAAATAGGTGGACATAAATTTAATGATAATAATTTCTCAAGAAGCGAGTATCAATATTTGCTAGATGGGCAACAACGAACAACATCATTACTTACTTCTCTATATGGTGGAAGGATAGAAGGAAAACACAATTTTGATCCTTCACTATATGTTGATTTAACTATTGAAAATAGTGATGAAACAGATGATGAAAATTATAAAAAAAGATTTTTATATTGGGATGAAATCAATGATAAAAATGGAGAATACAGAAGAAATATACCTACTCAGAAAAAATTCGATGATGGACTTATTGTAAAGTTAATTGATATTAAAGAAAATTTTAATAACTTATTGGAAAAATTAATGGAGATATTAAATAATGAGTTTAATCATCCACATATAAAAGAATTAAGAAGATTAAAAGATGTATTAGATAACTATAGATTATCTTTTATTGAACTAAAAGGTATTCAAGTAGCTGAAGTTTGTCAAATATTTGAAAGAATAAATCAAGCAGGTAAACCACTAGATATTTTTGATATTGTAGTTGCAAAAACATTTAGACCAGATGAAGATGGAAATGGCTTTTATTTAAGAGAGTTAATTGATGACTTCAAATATGAAGCAAGAGAAAAAGGGAACAATAGTAATTTTTTTAATATCAGTGATTTTGACTATTTACAAATCATAGCAATTTCAATTAAAGAAAATATAGAAAACTCTGGAATAAAAAATATTACACCAAGATATTTAAATGATATAAAAACTGAACAAATTGAAGAAATATGGGAAAGTACTCAAAAAGCAATTTTAAAAACTTTTGATTTTTTTGAAAACTATCTCAATATAAAGCTACCTCAATTAGTTCCTTATAGATATTTTTATCTAACTATATCAAATTATTTTTATAAAAATAAAAATCCTGATTACGATTTTTTAAAAAAATATTTTTGGTTTTATAGTTTACACGATAACGACTATCTAAGTAATACTACCGATATCAATAGTCATATTTTATTAATGAATAAAAATAAAAACAATGAAGAATATAAATTCGATAGATTTTTAATAGATAAAGATTGGTTAAGAATAGCTACATATAGTTCTAAAGGTAGGTATTCAAGAGCTATACTCTCACTTTATTCAAGTAAGAGACCTAAAGATTGGAAAAGTACAGACAAAGATGTTATAAGTCATAATTTATTTACTTCAACTGATAAGCCAAATTTACATCATATATTCCCGTTAAATTATATTTCAAATAATCTAGGTAAAAATGAACTAAATAAAGATAGTTTAATGAATATAGCATACTTAACACAACTTACAAACTTGGATATTAGTGATAAGGCACCACTTGAATATATAAATAAATATGATAAAAATGATGATTTTGAAAATGTTTTAAAAACTCACTTAATTCCAAATAATATTTTAGAATGGGTTAGAAATAATAATCTACCAGAAAATGCACTAGATCAATTTATTGATTTAAGAGTTGAAGCTATTATTAATGAATTAAAATTTATATTAGTGGGTGTCAATTTTGAAGTAATTGACACCCAAGAGGGTTTGGAAAAATGAACAATTTGAATGAACTGTCACTAAAACAAAGAGAAGAACTCTTTAGACAACTTCGTATCTCAATCACTCATCACTCAAATGCTATGGAAGGAACAACTCTTTCTTTTGGTGAAACAAAAGAGTTACTAGAGCATGGAAATACTGCTGGAGATAAACCATTACATGAACAACTTGTCATCTTAGGCTTTGCAAAAGCTTATGATGTAATAGTTCGTGAGGCTACCAATAAAGTAAATATTATTGACAGTAGTTTTATAAAAGATATACATGCAATCATGTTTGAAGATGTTTTAAAAGTTTCACCACAATTTGTATCTAAACCTATTGGAGCATATAGACTAGATGAAAGATACATCAAAGGTGTAGATATAAAACTTTCGCCTCCTAATAAAATCTCTAATGATATTGAAAATTTATTTTATAGATTTAATAGTAATGATATGAGTTTAGAAGATATCGCAGAGTTTCATATTTTATTTGAAAGAGTACATCCTTTTGCCGATGGCAACGGAAGAGTTGGAAGATTGATAATGGCTTTTCAAGCTATACAAAATAATATTGTTCCACCTCTTATAGAGAATGAGCATAGAAGTGAATACTTAACAGCTATTAATGACAAAGATGAACTTTTAAAGTTTATAGATGATAGTATTCAAAACAGTATGGACTTACTAGACTAAAAAGTACAACAAAGCATAGAGACTGTGAAATAACTAAATAAACTACAGTCTCATAAATTAAAAAAATTCTAACACAAACACCTTAATATCAAGCATCTTTAAACTTCTAAAATAGTATAATATCACTAACAACAGTTCGCAATGCACGGACTTAAAGAGGTGT
>JAYELK010000061.1:0-3558 GCA_034717415.1 Campylobacterota bacterium
AACAATAACATAGTCCTCCTAACTGGCTACAACAGATATGAACAACAAGTAGAAGAACTTCATCCGGCTGGACAAGTCGATACAGACCATAAAGAGGAGTCCTACTTTTTTCAAACAGATCTAATCTCAACCTCTTTAGCAGACAATGAACTTCTAGTAGGTGCTAAATTTGAATCTGCTAAAACACTTAAAAGTGAGTGCTATCTTAACTCGGCAACATATCCTCCTATATCAGACCCTGACTTCTCCAGAAAAATCTCTTCTATCTATCTAAATGACACTTACTCTCTAAATTCAAGCACTGCTATTTCTGCCGGTCTCAGATATGACAGCTACTCTGATTTTGGCGATTCATACTCTCCAAATCTTGGTCTCGTTTACAGACTTAATCAACTCATAAGATTTAAGGCTCTCTACTCTCACTCTTTTCGCGCTCCATCTTGGGTTGAACTAACATCAAACCCTGACTTAGAAGCAGAAAAATCAGACAGCATTGAAGCAGGAATCATTTTTAAACAATCTCAAGAAAATGTACTTAGAATTAACTTTTACGCAAGTAAAATCAAAGATATGATAACAAAACCTGCAACAATATATGTTCAAGAGAGTAAAAATGAATTTTATGGAACTGAACTAGAGTATATCTACTCTCCAAATCATCAAACAGAGTTAAACTTTTTTGCCAGCTATATAGATGCAAATGACGATGATGGAGATGATTTGGCAGATGTTGCAAATATTTTAGCTTCAACTTCTCTAAGTTATAAGCTAAGTTCTGGATTTACATTTGGTTCACTTCTAAAATATGTCTCTAGTTCTAAGCGTTCTACAGCTGATACAAGAGATGATATGAGTGAGAGTTTTATTTTTGATCAAACACTATCCTACACACACAAAGGTTTTGCTGTTAGTTTAGTTTTAAAAGACCTCTTTGATGCCGGTAGATACTATGCACTTCCAGATAACGGCTACAAAAAAGATTTTGACGATAGCGGCAGAACGATTTCACTAAATGCATCGCTGGAATTTTAAGATGAAATTTTTTATTTTTTTATTTATATTTACAACAACTATTTTTGCAACACAAATTAACGATTCACTGCTTAAAATACATGCTGTTCTAGTTCCAAAAATTGCACTTATGGATTATGAATTTAAGCAAAAAATAGATAATGATTCTATAGTAATCGCTCTGATGTATGATATGGTAAACTACAAAGATGCTCTCTCATTAAAAGAGAAAATTGATACAAAATACAAAGATGGTATAAAAAATTACTCTATTAAAACAAAACTTGTTCTCTACAGCAAAATAGGCAATACAAAAGCAAATATTTACTATATATTTCCAACACGAGTTAAAAATATCCAAAAAGTCGTTAAAAAAGCAGACTTCACTCAAGCCTTGACTTTTTCATATTCAAATGATGATTTAAAATATGGTGTTATGCTTTCATTAATAGTAGGCAGTAAAATAAAACCTCTGATCAACCTAACTGCAATTAAATCAGGAGAGATTACCTTTCGTCCAATACTTCTTGATATTTCAGCAATATACACAAATGATATAAGTGATATTTTAAAGAGTATTCATAACAGAGGCTCCATACAAAACAGCACATATATTGCTCTCTTATCCATAAAAACAGCAAAAGCAGACTCTTAATGAAAATAAATTTTAATTCCTTAACATTTAAAACTATATCAACTCTTCTGATTACCTCTACGCTATTTGTACTTTTTATAGTTTTTGGTGCTAAATATCTTTTTAGCAATGGCTATCTCTATCTGGAAAAGAGAAGATTTCTATAATAGAAAAAAATATATCCCCATCAATTGCTCTAAACCTAAGTTATGGATTTACTCAATCGATAGATGAAATAGGAGATAAAACAATAGAAGATCCAAATGTTTTACTTTTGCAAATTCAAGACAAAAACAGAGATGAGATTCTTACCTTTTCAAAGCAAAAAACAACTCTACAAGAGTTGATAGTTAAAGAAGAGTTTGTTTCCATAGTAGATCTTATAGATCCTACTACCTCTTTGAAAATTGGTAAGATGACTTTGGTCTATTCAAAAAATTCATATAAAAAATATATGCAAGATTTTTATATCTGGCTCTTTTATGCTGTATTATGTTTCATCGTTGCAATAATATTTGTTGCATACTCTCTTTTTAATTCACTTAAAAACCTAAATATATTGGCATCTTCTCTTGAAAATTTTAACCCACATAAACCTAAAAAGCTTCCTCTAAAAACAGACTCAAAAGATGAAGTCTCTTCTATCTCACACTCTGCAAATATTATGGTTGATAACCTCATCCAATACATAACCTATACAAAAGAGTTAAATTCTAAACTCTCACTAAATCAAAATCATCTAAAAGAAGCTCAAAGAATCGCAAATGTTGGAAGTTGGCAATACGATGTTGTAAACGATAAGCTAGAACTAAGCGATGAAATATATAGAATAATGGGTATAAAACAAAATAAAAATATAAAATGGGACGATTATCTATCATTTATAGCAGAAAAAGATTATGACTATATTTTAAAAGTTTTAAACAGAGCCGTAAAAAATGGTTCAAATTTTGACTTAAAATACTCTATCCAAATAGAAAACAGACCTCAAATAGAGATTAAAACTCGTGGTAAAGTTCGTAAAAAAAGTGATGGTTCCACAAAAATCACAGCGGTTAGTCTTGATATTACACAAGAGAGTAAAAACAAAAAAATTATTGAAAAATTGGCTTATTATGATTCACTGACTAAACTTCCAAACAGAACCCTCTTGAAAGATAGAATCCACAAAGCCCTTCAAAATGCAAAAAGAGAAAAAACAAAAATTGCCATACTATTTTTAGACCTAGATCATTTTAAACTTATAAATGATACGCTAGGACATGGCATAGGAGATGAACTCCTTATCTATATAGCAAACCTTCTAAAAACTCAAGTAAGGGAGTCTGATACTGTATCTCGTATAGGTGGTGATGAGTTTGTCATCTTACTTCCTAGCTTTAACTCCATTGAAGATGTAGAGGTCATCTCAAATAAATTAGTTCAATCTCTGCAAGGGCAACACAACATAGACTCCCATCAACTCTATATAACAACAAGTATGGGTATATCAATCTACCCAGATCACATACACTTATAACAAATGCTGATACTGCAATGTATGAAGCTAAAAATGATGGTAGAAACAAGTACAAATTTTTCTCACAAAGTATGGGTAACTTTATAAGTAAACAGATGGAGATAGAACAAGACCTTAGAAATGCTGTAAAAAACAGAAGTGAACTAGAGATATATTATCAACCTAAGATAGACACCTATAACAACTTTATATCCGGTGCTGAAGCGCTTATCAGATGGAATCATCCAAGTAAAGGATTAATGTTTCCTGATGAGTTTATAAATATAGCCGAGAGTACAGGACTTATGCTTGAGATGGGTGAGTGGATTATAGAGGAGTGCATATCTCAAGTAGACAGATGGAATAGATCCGGTCTAGTAGGTCTAAAAATAGCCATAAATCTCTCAGCGAGACA
>JAYELK010000062.1:0-17907 GCA_034717415.1 Campylobacterota bacterium
TCTTCTCGTGTTGGAAAAAGTTACACCCGTTAGGTGAAAGTTATGAGTGTAGCTTTTTCGCTTGTAAGTACCTAATTATAGAGCAATACAGCTTGTTGTCTAATTTGGTATGGAATTATTTGGATTAGAGTTAATTTTAGAATTAAAAACTCCACATGCCAAGATACAAAGATTTAATCAGTTTTATTTTTTTGAAAATAGAGTTTATAGTAAATAGTAAATACTTGACCCTGATGTTTTGTTATAGCTTCGTCTTTAAAGCCTATCATTCTCGTATGGCTCATTACTTGGAACTTGACTTAAAGCATATAAAAAATCTTCTTTAGATGCTTTTTTAGCTTTCTTTTCAATAATATCAACTGTTTGCAAAGCTGACACTTTTTCACTTAAAGCATTTACGATAAATTGATTTAATGATATTTTTTCACCTTGACAAACATCCTTAACAGCTAACTTCAAATAGTCTGGCATTCTTAAACTCATTGTTTGCATTATATTTCTCCTATTTGTTGTAAAAATTCTTTTGGTGTCATGACTTTTAAATTAAACTCACTTGCCGGTTTAAAATCTTTTCCATTTAGTGTAACTATAATAGAATTTGATTTAACTGCTAGTTCTAGTAAAAAATCATCATCTGAATCTTTTAACTTGGGTCTCCAAAGATAAAAGATTTTATTCTTTTTTCCAATAGAACAAATATAGTTTAAAATTGAATCAACATATTTTGTTTCTAGTTTAGATTTTAACTTTAATATTTCTTCATATCCATAAATTAATGTAGTTGAAATATTAACTGTAAATTTATCACTATCAATTATTGATCTCTTCGAATTTGTTATATCATTGTTGCTGTACACTCTAAAAGTGGAGATTCACTCACGAGGGGTATAACTTGAAAAGAGAGTTTATAGTAAATAGTAAATACCTGACCCTGCTGTTTCGTTTTATTTTATATATTTTGTAAGTAAAAATGCGACAGGAATACATCCTATAGCTAAAACATTGCATATAATATATGTTAATTCCAGTCCGTAACTATCTCCTAAAACTCCAACCCCAAAGACAATAACTGAACTTATTCCAAAATTTATAGACATATACATGCTGTTCATAAAGGTTGGCATGTGGGAGTCGGTGTCTTGCACAGTTGCCATAAGAACCGGACCCGAAGCAAAAAGAAAAAGACCAACAATACTAAGTAGATAGATACTTTCAAAATATATAAATAATCCCATACTTACAGCTGAACCCACACTTGAGATAACAAGCATATTTTTTCGCCCTATTTTATCAGATAAGTTTCCGGATAAAAAAGTTCCTAAAACACCAAAAAACTGTAGTACAGAGAGAGCGATACCTGCATACCAGAGAGACTCTCCTTTCATTATTAAATAGACAGGAAGGTAGAGAGTCAAGGCACTTTTTATACCTGACTGAAATACTATAAAACCACCAAGCACTAGAAAGAAAGGAAAATATTTTTTTAAAAGTTTTGTAGTGTCACCTTTCTCTTTTGGTTTTTTAACAGGACGATTTATATCAAAATCTTTGAGTTTGATATAGAGTATTACAGAGGCTAAAAGACCTAAAGGCATAAGTTTGTAGATTCCCTCTAACCCCCAGAGTGAGACGCCGGCTGTAACTAGGAGTGGTCCAAGTGTTCTGGCTGATTCACCTCCCACCATAAACCAACTCATACCGGTTCCAACTCTGTTTCCTGAGGCTTCTTTTATCATAACTGGGGAGGGGACATGAAAAAGAGCAGAACTGATTCCAGATACAAAAAGCAGTATAAAAAGTACGCTGTATGATGGAGCCAATCCAATAAGACTCATAGATATAGCAGTAACAGCAGGGGTTAAAATAACAAAATATTTTACTCCGGTTTTTTCAGCAAGAAGACCAAGAAAAGGGTTGAAAAGGGCAGGAATTCTTCTGAGTATGTCTAAAAATGCACTAATAGAGAGTGACATGCCATGTTTCTCTATCAAAAGTGGTAAAATCGGTGCTAAAAATGATGCATATATATCATGAATCATATGAGCCGATGATATAGTGAAAACCTCAGATTTTTTAAATTTTTTGTTACTCACAACTCTCCTTTGAATAATTTTTGGATTTTATCAGATATTTGTTGTTTATTCTCTTTATTTTCATTATATCTTAAGAAGCATAACGCTAAACTTTTATTTATCGCTATTTATTTTTAGATATAACGATAAAAAAGAGAAGGAAAATTATGCCAAAAATCTTTTTTTTACTTTTAGCTTTAGGAATAACTCTATCAAATCTTCAAGCAAAAAATCTAAAAATAGCTGTTGTTTCCGGATATAAAAAACCCATTTTAAAAATTATTAAACTATATGAACAGAAAAATGAAGTAGAGATAGATGCGATATTTGGCAATACAAAGCAACTTTTAACACAAGCAAAAAGAATTGATTTGGACATTATAATAGGAGGTAAAAACTATCTCTCAAAAAGAGGTAAATTAAATTTTATAAAATATCAGGAGATAGGTATAGGAAAATTAGTTCTTGCTTTTTCAAAAAAAATAGAGCTTAATGATTTTAATCAATTAACTCAAAAATATATAAAAAAAGTTGCTATGCCTCAACCTAAAAGGACAATTTATGGCATGTCAGGTCAAGAATTTTTAATAAACGCTAATCTATACGAAAAAGTAAAAGAGAGACTTTATATTGTAACAACTCCACTTCAAGTGGCAACATATCTTGTGGCAAATGAAGTTGATGTAGGGATAATGAATCTTACAACAACTCTTGCAAACGCAGAGAGAATAGGTGGATATATAGAGATACCACAAAAATATTACTCAAAAATATTGATAGTTGCCGGAGTTTTGCCAAGTTGTGAAAAAAATGTAGAGTGTAAAAAAATTATCAGTTTTTTAGATTCAAAAGAGTCAAAAGAAATTTTTAGAGAGTATGGTCTATAGATGAGTATTGAATTTAGCGAGATTATTCATCCTTTGATTTTAAGTTTTAAGACAGTTGGAGTGAGTGCTTTTCTATTTTTAATCTTTGGTGTTCCCTTGGCATATCTTTTGTCGAAAAAGAATTTGAAGTTAAAATGGCTTTATGAAGCTATTGTTATTATGCCTCTTATTTTTCCACCTATTGCAGTTGGTTTTTTCTTGCTTTTACTCTTAGGGAGAGATAGTTTTCTTGGAAGTTTTTTTGAAAATTTTGACATAAGTTTTGTCTTTACATTTTGGGGACTTGTTTTAGCCGGATTTATTTCAGGACTTCCACTGATGGTAAAACCATTGCAATCAGCTATAGGACAATTTCCAAAGGAGATAAAAGAGGCTTCTTTTATCAGTGGTAAAAGTCAATTTGAAACTTTGATTTTTGTTATTTTGCCATTTGTGCAAAAGAGTCTGATTGCTGCTCTTTTAATCGCCTCTGCAAGGGCTTTGGGAGAAGTTGGAATTACAATGATGTTAGGAGGTAATATAATTGGTAAAACAGATACGATCTCTTTAGCTATTTTTAATGCTGTATTTGATGGAGAGTATGATTTGGCGATGATATTTAGTTTGATTTTAGTAGCTATATCGTTAATACTCTTTATCTCTCTTCATTTTTTAGAAAAAAAAGAAAAATTAATTTAAAAGGAAAAAAAATGTTTAGTTTAAATGACAATGAACTCTTAGAATATATCAAAGAGGATATATCTTATTTTGATTTAACTACTTATATTCAAAATAGTAGTGATAAAAAAGCAAAAATGGAGATATTTACAAGAGAAGATATTGTGGTTTCGTGTTCTGAAGAGGCTTCGAGAATAGTAGAACTTCTTGGGTGTAGAGTTGATTTTGTAATCCCATCAAAGCAGATAGTAAAAGCAGGTGAAGTGATTTTATCTTTTAGTGGAGATTATGAAAAAGTTCATCAGGCATGGAGATCTTCGCAAGTAATACTGGAGTATAGTTGTAAAATCGCAACCTTTACCTATGAGATGAAACAGGAAATTAGTGAGGTCAATAAAAATTGTGAACTCTTAACAACTCGAAAAACATTTCCATTTTCTAAGAAGTTTTGTATAAAATCTATTATGATGGGTGGGGCAATGCCACACCGTTTGGGACTTAGTGAAACGATTCTATTTTTTCCACATCACAGAGTTATATATGCAGACAACAACGCTTTTTACAGAGCGATAAGTGGATTTAAAGTAAAAACACCAGAAAAAAGAATAGTAGTGGAAACAAATAATTTCGATGATGCAAAAGAGTTGATGATTTATGGTGTGGATGTTTTACAGATGGATAAAGTAGATATTTCACTACTGAATAAAATCATAGAGTATAAAAATCAAAATTTTCCTTATGTAAAAATCTTGGCTGCCGGTGGTATAAATAAAACAAATGCCAAAGTGTTTGCTAAGAGTGGTGTTGATGGAATAGTTACAAGTGGTGTTTATAGTTGTGGCATGGCTAATTTAGGTACTAAAATTTCTATTTTGTTACCAAACTAAGATATAATATTTTCAATTAAAGTTTTTTAAAGGTTTTATGGATTAATGAGTAAATATTCACAAATAACAGACTATTTGCAACGGTTTTTGGACAATGAAGTTAGAAAAACAGGTTTTAATAGAGTGGTAGTTGGTCTGAGTGGTGGGCTTGATTCTGCTGTTGTTGCAGTTTTGGCTCAAAAAACTTTTAAAGATGACCTTTTGTGTGTCAAAATGCCTTCTCACTACTCATCTCAAAGTTCCCTTGATGATGCAGATGAGTTGTGTCGTGATTTTGACCTTAAAAATGAGACAGCATCAATAGAACCGATGTTAAAAGCTTATGAAGAGTTAAATCCAAATATGGACAATCTTAGAAAGGGTAACTTTTCATCTCGTATGAGAATGTCAACACTTTTTGATATTTCAGCAAGGGAAAATGCTCTAGTCTTGGGTACAAGCAATAAGAGTGAACTTATGCTTGGCTATGGAACTCTATATGGAGATCTTTCAAGTGCAGTTAATCCCATAGGTGATCTGTATAAAAGTGAAATTTTTGAGTTAGCTGAGTATCTGGGTGTTACTAAGGCTATTATTAAAAAACCACCTTCTGCTGATTTGTGGGATGGGCAGAGTGACGAAGCAGATCTTGGATACAGTTATGCACAACTTGATGAGGCTCTTAAACTCTATGTAGAAGATAGAGTCAGCCAAGAAGAGATGGTAAAACGGGGCATTGATAAAAAGATGTTAGATATGATAATCCAGAGAATTTTTCGCAATCAGTTTAAGAGAAAAATGCCGGTAATTGCGAAATTGACATCAAGAACTATAAACCATGATTTTAATTATCCAAGAGATATAACTTTATAAAAAGAAGGAGTTGAAGATGAGAATACCATTTAGTAAATTTGTGAACGAAGTAGAAGAACACTCAAATGTAAGTGATGTTTTAGATGGCGAAGATATAGATCAGGTTAGGGAGTTAGAGAGTGAGTTTGTTTCATATATTGGTGCAGATTACGCATTGGCAACTTCACATGGTACATCTGCTCTTCATTTAGCTATGTTAGCCCTTGACCTTAAACGAGGGGATAAAGTTGTATGTTCTGTAAATACTTTTCCAAATGTTCCCGAAGTTGTTCGTCATTTTGATGCAGAACCGGTTTTTATAGATATTGACCCTGATAGTTATAATATAAATCTTGATTTGCTTGAAACCTATCTTGAAGATAACAGGTCTAAAAAACTAAAAGCAGTGATAGTTACTCACATAGCTGGTTTGAGTGTTGATTTGGATAGACTCTATTCAATCGCTAAAATCTATGATGTAAAAATAGTAGAGGATGCGAGTGAAGCTTTAGGTGCTACCTACAATGGAGTTAAAATTGGTTCAACCGGTGCTGATATTACATGTTTTGATTTTTCTCCTCATCTAAAGAAAAATATTTGTAATGGTGGTATGTTGGTTACAAATGATGATGAAATTATGCAACGAGCAAGACTGCTTTGTAATCATGCTATAAATCGTGATGAGGACTCCTTGGAGTATATTTATGATATTGTAGATATAGGTAATGATTACTCTATTAGTGAGTTAAATGCTGCTTATATAAGAGCTCAAATCAAATCACAAGATAAAAAGATTCAAAGACAACAAGAGATAGCTAAGATCTATAGTAGTGCTTTAGATGGCGTTGAGCATGTAACTATACCTGATATGAGTAGTGAGGAGCATCCCTTTTCTCTATATATTGTCAAGATAGATAAAAATCGTGACTCTTTTGCTGTTGAGTTAAAAGATGCTGGTATAGAGACGGGACTTCACTATATTCCACTACATCTTTTGACTTACTATAAGGCGAAATACTCTCTGCGTGTTAATGATTTTCCTGTGGCACTTAGAACTTATCAGCAAGTTTTATCTATCCCAATTTACCCAAGTATGCAAGATTCGGATGTTGAGTTTGTTATAGAAAAAATCAAAAAAATAGCTAAAACAAGAGTTTGAAAAAAAACTTAGTCTTTTGGGTTGAGGAGTATTTCTGCAACCCAAATTTAGTACAAAAACTAGTTTCACTTCTTTTTCTTCCTCTTAGTTGGCTCTACTGCTTTGGCATGTGGATTCGATTTAAAAGTAAAATTCCTCAAGACTTTGGTGTCCATATAGTTAGTATAGGAAATCTAAGCGTAGGTGGAAGTGGAAAAACTCCACTTACAAGTGCATTGGCTTTGAGATATGAAAATGTAGCCATAGTTCTTCGTGGATATGGGCGTAAAAGCAGTGGACTCTATGTTGTCAAAGATGCTAATGAGATACTATGTGATGTAGATATAAGTGGTGATGAGGCGATGATATATGCTCATAAAGTTTCACATGCCATAGTTATAGTAAGTGAAGATAGAAAACTGGGGATAAAAAAAGCTAAAGAGATGGGTGCAAAAGTAGTTTTTTTAGATGATGCTTACTCAAAGCATGATATAAAAAAACTTGACCTGCTTATAGATGTAGAAACTAAGAATCAAAGATGTTTACCTTCTGGTGCTTTTAGAGAGAGACTTTGGGCTTCTAAAGAGGCTAAGGTTCTAAAAGATGGAGTCGATTTTAAGAGAGTAGTTGAGCTTAAAGACAAATGTGATAAAATGTCACTTGTAACAGCCATTGCAAGACCTGGGCGTTTAAATGAGTTTTTGCCTAGTGTTGTAAGTAAAAATTATTTTGAAGATCATCACTCATTTACTAAAGGTGAGTTGCTGGATATTCTTCAAAGAGATGGCTCGGATTCGCTTTTAGTAACTTATAAAGATTTTGTAAAAGCTGAATCGTTTGGACTTCCCTTATCATTGCTTGATTTGCATGTGGAAGTTGATAAAAAAGTGTTTGAAATTATAGATAATTATATAGGAATAGATAGTGCAAAAAAAGATTGAAACAGTAAAAACCCTCCTTGATGCTCTGCCGTTTATTAAAGAGTTTAACAAAGAGATAGTAGTTATAAAGTATGGTGGTTCAGCTCAAACTTCTCCACAACTAAAAGAGAGATTTGCAGAAGATATTTTACTAATGTATCTTGTTGGAATTAAACCGGTTATAGTCCATGGAGGTGGCAAAAAAATCACCGACATGCTAGATGCACTAAAGATAGATACTAAGTTTATAGATGGACAGAGAGTAACCTCTAAAGATGTTATGAGAATAGCTGAGATGGTTTTAAGTGGTGAGATAAATAAAGAGATAGTCTCTCTTCTAAACTCACATGGTGCCAAAGCTATAGGCATAAGTGGAAAAGATGCTCACTTTATAACAGCTAAGGCAAAAGATTTTGCAAAGTGGGGACTTACCGGAAATATAACAAATGTAAAACCTATCGTAGTTTCTAACCTGATTCAGGAAAAGTTTGTTCCGGTTATCGCTCCAATCGCTGCCGGTGAAGAGATGGGACATCCTGGATTTAATATAAATGCAGACCTCTGTGCATCACATGTTGCAAAAGCGATAGGTGCAAATAAAATAATCTTTTTAACAGATACGCCGGGTGTTTTAAACTGCGATGGTGAACTACTAGACACTTTAACACAGACTGAAGTAGAGGTACTTAAAGCCGATGGAACTATACATGGTGGTATGGTACCAAAAGTAGATGCTTGTTTGGAAGCTATAGAGGGTGGAGTACAAAAAGCCCACATCATTGATGGCAGGTTAGAACACTCAATGTTACTGGAACTTTTTACATCTGATGGTGTTGGTACGCAAATAGTTAAGTAGAGGTATGACTAATTTGACAATAAAAGATATTAAAAACTATAATGAACTTTTAGATATTATTTATGATAATGAAGCACTTATACAAAATAATTATAATTCAAAAAAGGATCAAATACTTATAGACAGTAAATTACTTGTTAAAATTCTTGATTTTTTTAAAACTTCACAATACGCTAATATAGATAAAAATGAGTTGCTTAAATTAGTTGTTAGAGATGTATTAGAACTTAATAGTACTGATTTAATAGTTATAAAAAAAGGTCATATTTTTATAAAACTTTATAATGATAACAACAGGCACAAGGTATCAAGTAGTGAAATCAATACGGTTGCAAATAGATATAACGGTATTGAGGAAGATGAACTAGAATCATTTTATAGTGAGTATTTTTCAGAAGAAGAGATAGAGAATCTCTTTTTTGATATAGCACTAATATTTGTCCAAAAGTATTTTTTAGAAAAGCATATTAGTAATATTCAGTATGAAAAAGATGTTTTTAATCTTATTCAGAAACTTATAATAGAAGATTTAAAAGGTGAATTTGAGTGTAGTACAGAGTTTTACAAAGGCTTTTCCGGATATATTTTTAGAAAACACTTCAGATTGGTATTTCAATTTATAGCTGAGTTACTCTTAAAAGAAATCGCATTTTCAAATAAACATATTATAGAATTTTTAAAATATTATTCATCAGATGTTATTGTAATTGATGGAAGAAAATATAAAGTTCCGGAGTTAAAAGCAGAAAGTGGACTCAAATGGCATGTGGTTTCAATGATGGCTTTGACAAAAATATATATTAAAACGCAAGAGTATATATTTGAATCAGAGAGTAGTATTGAGCAACTAGAGAATAAGGTTTCATCAATGTATATTGATGATTTATCACCTATTGAATATAATTCTGCTTACCATAAAAAATACCAACAATTATCTGATAAAATAATAACTAATGCCAGAAAAATAGAGGAGTTTCGTGATTCATTAGAGATATTAAAGGATGATGAATACTACAGTATAAAAAAAGAACTTAGAGAGTTTGAAGATGAGAGAATGAAATTAAGAGAGAAAAAAGCAGTTTTAAAAAGTAATAAAGTTGAAGCAAAAACTATTACGCAATATAATAAATTAATTAAAGAATTAGAAACAATAAAGAGAAGTATGAAAGCTAAGCAAAAAATATTACAACAGAATAAAGATTCTTTTTTATCAATAAAAAATGCATTAATTAAAGCCCTTATATCTAAAAAACAGCTTATATGAATTACTTTTAAAACTTATTGTTACTCTAGTGATGATATAATCGCAATATTATAAAATATAGGAATAAAAATGTACGGAATATTTGAAGATGAAGATGATATATTTATGGGGTCTCCTGAGAGTAAATTGATGGATATTATGTTTAATGCAAACAACGATGTTGTTAGGTTTGACTTAACTAACTTTATAAGAAGAAGAGCTGCAATGGAGTTGATGCTTGATAAACATCTTGGAGAAGAGTTTGATAAAC
The DNA here is from genome assembly GCA_034717415.1 of Campylobacterota bacterium. GTDB lineage: Bacteria > Campylobacterota > Campylobacteria > Campylobacterales > Sulfurimonadaceae > Sulfurimonas. Next base: position 9,763 of record JAYELK010000062.1, read on the forward strand.
ATATAGATATCTTAATGGTTGAGAGCCGTGATGATGTTGAGCGCAAAATGAAAAGTTTGTGTATTGAACTTATGGGTGAGATAGTTTCAAAGAGTGAATAGATAGAGTTGCAAAGTTTTATAAGAATTTTTATCTTTTTAGCACTTAGTTTTAGTGTTGTTTACGCAAATGATTTTAGAGAAGTCAGAGTCATAAAGCTGAAAAAAGATGAACAAAAGAAAATTCTTGTAAAATACGACGAGCAGGAAAAACTCTTTAAATTTAGATGGACACTTTACAAAAATGGTGGGCTTGTCCTTTTTAGGTCTTACGATAAGATAGTAGCACAAAACATACTCTATCTAAGAGATAAAAATCAGAGTTTTAGGTTAGAGTTAAAACCTAGAGGTGCTGATTATTACAATGTACCATATTTGCTAGTTAAATTTAAAGAGTTTGATTATAAGAAAAACGAAGCTATATTTGAGCTTTTTTTGTCTGATGAAAAGATGCAAATAAAGTTGAAATATTTAAAAAACAGTTAGAGAGAGATGATGCAGAGAGTTGAAATAGAGATAGCTAGACTGATTAAAGAGATTGATTATGATGAGGTGACTCGTCTTTTTGGTATGCTTAGTGGTGGTAAGAGGCTTCGAGCGAAACTAATTTTAAAGATAGCTCCTGAGCATGAAAAAGCTCCTCTGTTAGCTGCCATCGTTGAACTTATTCACGGTGCTAGTCTGCTTCATGATGATGTTATTGATGATGCTGATACTAGAAGAGGTGTTGCTTCAGTTAATGCTACAGAAGATAGTAAAACAGCTGTGATGCTTGGTGATATTCTTTACTCAAAAGCTTTTACAGAGTTGGTAGAGTTTGACAGAGATGTTGCCCAAAGTATAGCTTCATCAGTTACTGCTCTTAGTAAGGGTGAGATGCAAGATGTAAAGATGGCAGAAGAGTTTAACTCTGATGAAGAAAAGTATCTTGATATGCTCTATCTTAAAACTGCTACGCTTATAGAAGCTGCTGCTTATGCTTCTGCACTGCTTGTTGGTAAAGATGCTTCTAAGTATGGAATTTACGGACGAAATTTAGGACTCTCTTTTCAAATAATAGATGATATTTTAGATATTACAGCTGATGCACAAACTCTTGGTAAACCTGCTATGAATGACTTTATAGAGGGAAAATGTACACTCCCTTATATCTACCTTTACAAAGCTTTAGATGATGAAGACAGAGCTAAATTGGTTTCTCTGCATACAAAGCAGACAGATGCTCAAGAAGTTCTATGGATAAAGCAAAAAATGGCTCAACACAAAAGTATAGAAGAATCGTATCTGCTTGCTCAAAAGCTTTCAGATGAGGCAATGCAGGCAGTTCAAGGGGATGATGAACTCATCGCAATTTTACAAACTATGATAAAAAGAAGTTACTAATGCACTATTTAAATATAAGTTTTTCACATAAAAATTCTACTCTTGAGATAAGAGAAAAGTTATCATATCCAGATGATAAAAATCTTCATGGATGCTTACAAAGATTAAATGAGTGTGAAGCGATAAATGAGACTATTTTGATTTCCACATGCAATAGAATGGAAGTTCTGTGTAGCTGCAGTGACATAGTTCGTGCAACAGAGCATATATTTGAAAAACTTACTCTTCGTGCAGGTATCTCTATAGAAGAACTTGAAGGCAGAGCAGATATATATGATGACAGTAGTGCAATTCATCATCTTTTTAGTGTTGCTTCTTCACTTGACTCTATGGTTATCGGTGAGACACAAATCGCCGGACAGCTTAGAGATGCTTTTAGATTTTCTTATGACAACAAATATTGCGATAAAAAACTTGCTCGTGTAATTAGAGAAGCTTTTAAGTGTGCTGCAAAAGTTAGAACTGCTACAGATATATCTTCTAAGCCGGTATCTATGGCAAGTGTAGCAGTCTCTAAGCTAAAATCAGTTTTAGATGATCTGAGTGGTAAAAAAGCTTTGATAATTGGTGTTGGAGAGATGTCTGAGATTACGGCAAAACATATGATTAAAAATGGTGCTGTTGTTTATATTATGAACAGAACAAAAGAGAGAGCTGTTTCGTTGGCTGAGGAGTGTGGAGCAAAAGTGTTGGATTTTTCAGAACTTCCATCTGCTATAAATGAGTTTGAGATACTCTTTACTGCTACTGCTTCTCCTGTTCCTATTATTACAGATGAGATAATTAAATCATGTGACTTTGATAGATATTGGTTTGATTTAGCACTTCCAAGAGATATTAACTACCATAAAGGTGAGAGAATAAATCTCTATGTGATTGATGACCTTAAAACTATTGTAGACACTAATATCTCTTTTAGAGAAGATAGTGCAAAAAAGGCTCAAACGATTATAGGAAGAAGTATTGTTGAGTTTTTTGAATCTCTTGATGCTTTAGATATTGAACCTATGATTAAAGAGATATATGAAAAAGCTTTTAAAGCTGCAAAAACAGAGAGTGATAGAGTTATCAAAAGTGGTTATATACCAAAAGAGTATGAAGCAGAAGTTCATAAGATGGGTGAGCAGGTTGTGAAAAGATTTTTACATAAAATTACTGAGAGTATTAGAAATGGGGCAAATGATACTGCTGCTGACACTATTGCTGGAAATATTAAATCAGCGATGCAAAAACATGAATGTGATGCTCCAACTGGGTATGCATGTCAATATATAGTAAAGGTTGAAAAGTGAGAAGATCAAGAGCGTTTATACCAACAACAAAAGAGGCACCGTCTGATGCTGTTTTAGCTAGTCATATCTACCTCTCTCGCGCAGGGTTTATTCATCAAGTTGCAAGTGGACTTTATAGTTACATGCCATTGGCAAAAAGAGTAATTAAAAAGATTGAAAACATTATAACTGAAGAGATGACAAAAGTTGGGGCAGAGGAAGTTGAACTTAGTTTTGTAACACCTGCTTCACTTTGGCAAGAGAGTGGAAGAATAGAGAAGTTTGGTAAAGAACTGCTTCGTTTTAGGGATAGAAAAGAGAATCTTTTTGTTCTTGGACCAACTCATGAAGAGATGATGGTTGATTTAGTTCGTAATCGCATAACAAGTTATAAGCAACTGCCTTTAAATCTTTATCAGATAAAAACAAAGTTTCGTGATGAGGCAAGACCTAGATTTGGTTTGATGCGTGGTCGTGAGTTTATTATGAAAGACGGTTATAGTTTTCATGCTTATGAAGAAGATTTAGATAGAGAGTTTAGTGTTATGGAGAGAGCATATAAAAAGATTTTAACCAGACTTGGACTTGATTTTAGAGTAGTTGAAGCTGATAGTGGGGCTATTGGTGGAAGTGGTTCTAAAGAGCTTATGGTACTGGCAAACAGTGGTGAAGATACTATAGCAGTTTGTGACAAGTGTGAGTATGGTGCAAATATAGAGGCTGCAACTAGAGGTGCTATGGTAGAGATTCCAGAGGCTCCAGAGGCTCTTTTTAACAAGTTTCAAACTCCAAATACTTCAACTATTGAGGATTTGGCAGAATTTTTTAAAATAGATTCTTATTACACTGTTAAATGTGTAGCAAAAAAAGTAATTTTTGAAGAAGAGAGTGAAATTGTACTTTTCTTTTTAAGAGGCAGCGATAATCTTCAAGAAGTTAAAGCACTAAATGCAACGGGTGGACTGGAAATAACTGATGTAAGCACTCAAGAGTTAGAAGAGTTGGGTTTAGCAGTAGGTTATATAGGACCACTTGACCAAGACAAAGCTAAGCATGTGATAGACAGTGATCTGAAAAATGCAATGAATATGGTTTGTGGAGCAAATGAGATAGATTGGCATTTTGTAGGGGTTGATTTGTCTATCATTAGCGAAGTTGCGTATTTTGCAGATATATCAGAGGTAAAGGAGGGTGATATTTGCCCTCACTGTGATGGAAAATTATCTTTTACCAAGGGTATAGAAGTTGGGCATATCTTTAAGTTAGGCAGAACTTATTCAGAGGCTTTAAAAGCAGAGTTTTTAGATGAAAATGGAAAAGCTAAACCGTTTATAATGGGTACTTATGGCATGGGTGTTAGCAGGTTGGTTGCTTCTATAGTAGAACAACATCATGATGATAGTGGATGTATCTGGACAAAAGAGACAGCACCATACATGGTAAATATAATGGTTTCAAATATTAAAGATCAAGAGCAACTCTCTTTAGGTGAAGAGTTATATGAAAAACTTTTATCAGAGCATGTGGAAGTGATGCTTGATGATAGAAAAGATAGATTTGGTTTTAAAATGAAAGATGCTGAACTTATCGGTTTTCCTTATACTGTTATCATAGGAAAAGAGTTGGCAAACGGTAATGTTCAAATCTTTGATAGAAAAACAAAAGAGAAGACTACTGTAGATAAAAATGAAATTTATGAAAAAATTATGGAGTTGATATAAAATGCTTTATTTTTTAGTATATCTTTTCTTAGAAGTTCTAGTCTCTGTTAATATCTCATCATATCTTGGTGGGTTAATGACATTTTTTGAGATAGTTTTTAGTGCTTTTTTTGGTATAGCTATACTAATAAATTTTAGAAAAACGCTAGCTGAAAATATGCATGCTGTTTCATATAACTGTATAGATTTGCAACAGTTTCAAAGTCTAAATCTTTTTACAATACTTGGTGGTATTTTACTAATAATACCCGGATTTTTAACAGATATAGTTGGGGTTTTGATGCAGTTTAGCGTCTTTACAACTATGCTTGTTAATCGTTATCATGTAAAATCTGGAAACTGTAAAACTAAATTTGAGAAAAATAATATAACAAAGGAATCAGATGTCATTGATGTTGAAATTATTAGTAACGATAATTCTATTAAGTAGCACTCTTTTTGCAACTAATGTAGAAAAAACAGTTGAGAAGTTTTTAGAAAAGTCATTTAAAAAAAATAGAAATATTGTCTCTTTAAAAATTGAAATAGTAGAGAAAATAGCAGTTACTAAACTAGAAGGTTGGGATGCTTTTATAGTAAGTATAGATGCAACACTAAAAGCAAAACCTAAAAATCGCCAAGTTAAACAGAAGATGATTTGGTTTTCTAACGGCAGTTTGATTACTCAAGATTTGGTAGATATGAAGTCTGGTAATAGTTTAAAAGATTTAGTTGCACCAACTTTTAAAGCGGGGCATTATAAAAAAGAGAATCTTATTTACGGAGATGTAGATGCTGAGCATAAGGTGGCTATTTTTTCAGATCCACTCTGCCCATTTTGTAGAACTTTTGTTCCAAGAGTACTCAATGAGATGAGAAAACAACCAAAGAAATTTGCTATATATTATTATCACCTGCCTTTGACATCACTGCATCCTTCAGCTGTTGCTTTAGTAAAAGCTGCAATCGTAGCCCAACTTCAAGGTCGTAAAGATGTTGTTTTGGATCTTTATAGAGTACAAGTTAATTCTCGTGAAAAAGATGTGAAGAAAATTTTGGCAGCATTTAATAAAACGATGAAAACAAATATAAAACCATCAGATATAAACTCAACAGAAGTTATGAAACACTATAAAAGTGATATAGAGATTTCTGAAGCACTAATGGTTATAGGAACTCCAACAATGTTTTTTGATGGAAAAATAGATAAATCAAAAAATAAATATAAAGAGGTCAAATAAAAATGGCTAAATTGACAATAGCAACAAGAGTTTCTGACTTGGCACTTTGGCAAGCATATCATATCAAAGATAGAATAGAAGCTTCGTATCCAGAGATAGAAGTAGAACTAAACAAGATTGTGAGTAATGGTGATAAAGTTTTAGATAAACCCTTAGCTCTTATAGGTGGAAAGGGTCATTTTACTAAAGAACTTGAAGATGAGATGTTAGCAGGAAATGCTGATATAGCAGTTCACTCTCTTAAAGATGTTCCAACATATATTCCTGAGGGTTTAGAGTTGGTAGCTGTTACTAAAAGACAAGACCAAAGTGATGTTTTTTTGTCACACAACTATAAAACGCTTGATGATTTACCACAAGGTACAGTAGTTGGAACGACAAGTTTAAGAAGAAGAATGCAACTTCTGCAACAACGACCAGACCTAAAAGTTAAAGATTTAAGAGGTAATGTAAATACAAGACTTAGAAAGTTAGCTGAGGGTCAATATGATGCTATTATCTTAGCTTGGATAGGACTTCATAGATTAGATTTGCTTAAAGATATTCCATATACTCAAAAACTTTCCCTTGATATGATGATACCTCCAATGGGGCAGGCTGCTCTTGGTATTGAGATAGTTTGTAAAGATGAAAAAGTAAGAGAAATTGCAGAGAGTTTAAAAGATGAAAATACATTTATCTGTACACAGATAGAGAGAGATTTTATATCTAAAATAGGAGCAGGGTGTTCTGCCCCTGTGGCATGTAATGCCGTTGTGAATGATAATCTAATTACTTTTAGAGTTATGTTAGGCTTTCCTGACGGTACAAATATAATGCAAGAGAAAGTGGTTAGAAATGTGCAAGATTGTGAAAATCTTGGAAGTGAATTAGCTAAGACAATGATAGATGAGGGTGCTTTAGAGTTACTCAAAAATGCAGAGAAAATAGCATTTAAAGATGAGATGCCACAAAGATTGTAAGCTGTAGCTTTTAGGCTACAGTATTTTAATAATAGGTTAAACAACTAGAGGTTATTAAATGTTTCAAAAATCACTACTTAAAAATTTTACTAAATCATTCAACCCTCCAAACTTCAATGAAATCATCAAACTAACAACAAAAGATAAATTTATTGCAGAAGATGCAAATGGTGCTGAATTTATAACTCTTTTATCAAAAATGTTAAACTGGACTAACTCTGTTCGAGAAGTTAAAAACAGTACAGATATGAAAAAAGCAGATGGTGTAGTTTATGATAAAGACAATAACCCAATACTGATAATAGAACTTAAATCAAGCGATAAAAAAATATCTAACAGAGATATAATTGCCCAAGCTTTTAGATATAAAAATGAAAAACCAACTTGTAAATATGTGATAGTTTCTAACTTTAAACAATTAGATATTTACAGTGAAAGTAGTGATCTATGTTTTAGTGTAGATATGACACAATCTCAAAGCTATACTACACTTTATGCTTTACTAAATCAATCATCATTAGAAACAAATGAGATAGCAAGACTTAAAAAACTCTCAAAATCACAAGAAGAGATAACAAAAGAAGTTTACAAAGAATATAGTAGTTTTAGACTAAAACTTTTAAACAATCTTATTGAAAATAATCAAGATTTATCAAAAGAAAATATATTTGAATCTGCAAACAGACTTTTAGATAGATTTATGTTTATATTATTTGCAGAAGATAGAGGGCTAATCCCTCCTAACAGCATAGATGCAGTTATAAAACAGTATGAAAACTCACAAGAGTGGGGAGATGAAACACCACTTTATGAGTACTATAAAAAGTATTTTCATTTTATAGATATAGGAAACGCTAAAGTAAATATCCCTAAATATAATGGTAACTTATTTAAACCTGATGAGCAGTTAGAAAGTTTAACTATAGATGACTTTTGTCTAAAAGATGATTTATCGCATCTAAGTGCTTATGATTTTAGTGATGATGTAGATGTAGAAGTTTTAGGGCATATATTTGAACAATCTTTAAATGACCTAGAAAAAATAAAAGAATCACTTTTTGAAGAACACAAGATAGTAGATACTAGAAAAAAAGATGGTGTATTTTATACTCCTAAGTTCATAACTGAATATATCATAAACAATACAGTTGCAAAACTTTGTGAAGAAAAAAAAAGAGACTTTAAAACTATATGCAGATATAAAAGATACTAAAAAATCAAAAGAGAAAAGAAGAGATACTTTACATGAATATAGAGAGTATCTGGAGAGTTTAAAGATAGTTGATCCTGCTTGTGGAAGTGGGGCATTTTTAACTGCTTGTTTTAGATACCTTTTAGATGAGCATAAATGGATACAGCGAGAGTTAGCAAAAGCAGATGCTGGGCTTTTTGATTATCATGATATAGACAAGCAAATCATAGAAAAAAATCTTTTTGGTGTAGATATAAATGGAGCAAGTGTAGGCATAGCAAAACTCTCGTTGTGGTTACAAACTGCCAAAAGAGATAGACCACTTTCAAATCTTATGGGCAATATTAAAAGTGCAAAT
>JAYELK010000063.1:0-17613 GCA_034717415.1 Campylobacterota bacterium
GAAAACTTTATACAGGTTTTAGATATAATAACTCTATTCAAAACGGACGAACTGCTAGATATGAAACAGCAATTAGCCGAAATTATGGGAATTGAGATTTAGTGGGTAGTTGTGTAGAAAGGTATGTTTATATTCTTATTGACCATAGAACTCTCTACAATACTTAAAGCACCCAAAAAAACATCCCCAAGCAAAACAGAGCGTTTCTCTTTGTTTGATTTATAAAAATCTCTAAAATCATCAATAGTTTTAGAGAGATGTTGAGAATACTCAGCAATATTCCCTAACTTCTCTCTGAAAATATTTTTCTCATACTTATTAAGCATTGTTTTCATTCCAAGATCAGCCGAAGTAGCCGATATAGCAGAGAGTGGTTGACGCCATTGATGGGCAATCATACTGAGCATCTCCCCCATCTGTGCCAAACGAGACTGATGAAGCATCGTTTTCTCTTTTTTTATATTTTTCTTAACCTCTTCTTTTACTTTGTCAGAAAGATTCTTATTCCTTTTAATCATCTCATCTCTATAAAAAAGTTCACGATAAATAATGTGTAGAACAAGGAATATCACTATAATTGCTATGGTAGCTAACTGATAAAACTCACTTATTCGTTCTTCAATATACCTAGCATCACCTCTAACGGAAATAGCACCTATTATTATTTTATTTATTGGATTTTGTACAGGAATAAAGGTAATAATATTAGATGATTTCTCGTCAAATATTGAAAATGTATCTCCCTTGCCAATATTTGCATAAAAAGTAGCTTTTGAAGCCTCAGATATTAGCTTTCGTTCTTGCATAGAAAACTCTTTTTTAAAATTAGCCAAAATATCTTTTTCAAAGTAGTAATCACTAAAAGATGAAGAAACATAGTTTGATTTTTCACCATTAACAACTTTTGCATCTACAACTGACTTTGCAATTAAAAAATTTGCTGGAATATTAAAATGCTCTATAATCTCTTTGGTCATAGACAACATACCAAAAGAGACCTCTACACTACCTATATACCCTATGGTTTCATCAAAAAGAGGGTAAACAAACCTGTAACCACTAAAGATTTTTCCCTCTTCATATCCATCAATAGCTTTTTTATATCTATTTACATAAGCGATAGTTGGTCTAAACCTACTCAAATCATCCCCAAACATTTTTGGTCTGTGAAAGCGTAAAAAACTACTGTTATCAGATAGATGAAAGTGAAGTTGTTTTACACCATACTTTTTATAGAGTAGATATTTCTCTTTAAGATGATTATAAAGTTCCTCTCTAAGAAGGCTTTTTTCTTTGTCATCTGCTCTTTTAGTCTGCTTAAAAATAGCAATCACATCATCTCTATTAATCTGTGTATCATAAATCATATTTGATACTTTTTTATACTCACTATATAGAGAATCATAAAGAAGATTTAACTGCTCTGTTCTACTATGGAGATGTTCTACTACAAAATTATCTTTTTTATACTCAAAATAGAGTACGGCTAAAACAGATAGGAGTGAAAACAATAAGACAAAAACTATTTTTCTCATTTTTAAATCTTAGTTTTTAACTTCACTCATCATGTTGTCAATAATACCAAACAACTCAGTGCTGGCTTCTTCTGCTTTGCTAAAGTGATCTATCACAGCACTAATATCCTGCAGACAAACACCAGTTTTAACACATGCCATAGCAGATATTGCATTGTCATGTACTGCTGCATGTGGTTTATCGACTTGTGAATAACTTGGAGTATGAGAGAAAAGTTTTCTACCCTCACTATTAAACCATCTACCAAAACGACAACTTTTATGAGTATCCATATCTTTGTCTTTAGAGTTAAAAACACCATCGTAAGCCTGAACCTTAAAGAGCATATGGTCAAGTTTTGCCAAAGTTGCAAAAAGTTCATAAGTCGTATGTTGATTGTCCTTTCCTATAGTTTCAGAATTTTCTATCAACTTATGAAGCGTCTCTTTAAAGCTTTCAAGATTAGTAATAGAACCATTTGCTTCAACCTCTAACTTCTCACTATCTTCATGCATAGTTGAAGCATTTTGTTTTAGAGTAGAGATATTTATCTCCACTTCTGAAGTTGCTTTTTGTGTTCTCTCTGCTAGTTTTCTAACCTCATCAGCAACAACGGCAAAACCTCTACCATGTTCACCTGCACGGGCTGCTTCTATGGCAGCATTTAGAGCAAGAAGATTTGTCTGATCTGAAATATCTTTGATTAGATTTATCACCTCAGAGATTCCCGTAACACTCTCATTTAGATCTTGAGCATTGCTTCTAAGATCATTTGCCATCTCTATAATGGCATCTATATTAAAGATAGTGTTTACATTCTCTTCAACTTCAACCATTATCTTAGAGCCTTCAGAGTTTAAACGATTAATCTCATCCTGTTTTTCCATATTGCCCTCAATCTCTTTTTGGACAAGCTCTATATTGTTCATACAACCATTTGTAAGATTTTGTGTCAAAGCACTCTTTAATTTGTTCTCTTGAACAATATCATTTACTCTCTCTTTCTCAGCACTGTAGCTACTGTTTTCATCTCTTAAAAGAGCAATCTCATTTTCCAATGTTTCTATTTTTATCTTTAATTCTCGATTTTCAGCTTGAAGTGTTTTACTTTGACCAAACATGTTTTACCTCTATTTTCAATATTTTGTAATAATTATAACATGCCGGTGTGTCAAATCCAAAATGGGGGGGGAGAAAATATTACTTTGTAAGCAAAATAGTTAGTTCTGATGCCTTTTTAGCATCCATTTTTGTTAAAATTTGTCCTACTGTTTTTGGTTTTAGTGATCTTAAAATTGCAGTTGCTTTATTTGGATTCATATCTGATAGTATTTGAGCAGAGGCTCCTGCTTTCATCTTTGCAAAAGTTTGAGCAATTTTACTCATCTTAATATCTTTTAACTCTTTTAAAATCTCTTCATTTTGTTGAAGCATTTTTTTAACAGAGTCCTCTTTTTGAGTAATCTTTAAGAGTTTTCTATCAACAACTTCCTCTTTTTGATTTAGATTTATCTCTTTTTTTCTTAGCAGTTCTTCTGTTGCTGTTTTTAAAGCACTTAGCGCCTGTTTCTGCTCATCTATGCGTTCAAGTTCAACTAAAAGTTCACCTTTTCTCTCTTTGAAAATTTCGCTACATTCAAAAAGTCTCTCACTTGTCTCTAAAGCACCAAGAGATGATAATAAAAAAACAGATATTAAAAATAGTTTCACTTCTTTTCCTTTTGTCCATATGTCATCAAAGCCACTTCATCCAACTCTTTTGCCTCTTGAAGCTTTCTCTCTTTGAGTATCTTTTTAATCTCTTCAAGTTCTAAGTATTTAAACTTTTCATGCTCAATCATATCTAATTTTAGTTGCTTTTTTGCTAACTCTACTTGATTTTTTGCAAAACGAACCCAATCATGATTCTTTTGTATTAAATCTCTTTGAGAACAAAGAAGCACTCTTGAAGCCAGCATTTCTGAAATATTTCCACTTTGTGGTGACTCTATATCCCCAAGTGCATTATAGGAGAGTTGCAGAGCCATAGTAGCACTGTTGAAATCTGCATTTGCTTGTTGCACAACTCGTTCACTTTTATCCATAGTGCTTTTTTTCAAAGTAACCAAAGAAGTAAAACGAGTTTTCATTGAAGAACACCCTTAAAGGATTATAGTATCATCTCTCTCTGGAGAAGTAGAGATGATACCTACTTTTGTTTTTGAAATTTTTTCTATAATTTTAACATACTCTTGTGCAGTTTGAGGAAGGTCTTGAAACTTTCTAATCCCAACAGAGTTATCCCAACCTTTAAACGATTTATAGATCGGTGTTACGGCCTCAAGATTTGACGGCAGATAATCAATCTCTTTACCATCTAACTCATAAGCAACACAAACCTTTACTTCATCAAAACCATCAAGAACATCAAGTTTCATCAACGCTAACTCATCACAACCGTTCAAACGACTTGCATATCTAGTTGCAACTGCATCAAACCAGCCACATCTTCTTGCTCTTCCTGTTGTAGTTCCAAACTCATGACCCTGCTCACCTAGTCGTTTACCATCTTCACCCATATCTTCAGTAGGAAATGGCCCATTACCGACACGAGTACAGTAAGCTTTTACTATTCCGGTAACTTTACCAATATCTTTAGGGTTAATTCCAAGACCTATACAAGCACCAGCACTAACAGTTGCAGAAGAAGTTACAAAAGGATAAGTTCCATGGTCGATGTCAAGCATAGTTCCCTGCGCACCCTCTAAAAGAATCTTTTTACCGGTATCTAATGCTTTCCAAACCATTTGAGTTGTGTCAGTTATAAAAGAGCCAAGCTTAGCTTTGTAACCCTCTAACTCTGCAAGAAGTTCATCCTCTTTAGGAGTAGCGATTTCATAAACATCGAAGATAGCTCTATTTTGTTCAAAATACTCTATGATAGAGTTGCAAAGTTTGGCAGGATTGAGAAGTTCACCAACTCTAAAACCTGTACGGTTGATTTTGTCTGAGTAAGCAGGTCCAATTCCTTTACCTGTAGTACCAATAGCTTTATCACCCTTTAATCTCTCTTTTGCTTGATCGATTAATGCATGGTATGGAAGATTTAGATGTGCTTTATCAGAGATAAAAAGGCGACCCTCTAAACCATCAAACTGAACCATCTCTTCTATAATAGACTCTGGAGATAAAACAACACCATTACCAACTACATTTATAGCATGTGGATTTAATACACCTGATGGGATAAGGTGAAGTGCATATTTAACACCATCAACCCAGATAGTATGACCGGCATTATGCCCACCTTGACTTCTACAAACCATGTCATATTCGCTTGCTAGTCTATCAACTATCTTACCTTTTCCCTCATCTCCCCACTGAATACCTACAATCAAATCTGCTTGCATAATTTTCCTCTTTTTCTCTAATATCTATTTAGTTAATGTTTCACAAAGTGCATCTGTATAAATCGCAAAACCTACTGATGTAAGTTCTGAACTATTATATCTGCCACCTCGTGCATATACTTCATTTTTATCTATCACTCTAAAAAACAACTCATCGTAATAGAGCATTTTTGCGTAATATATTGGTGCTAAAACACTCTTCTCATAAGAGAGTTCTGCACCTAACTCTTTCATCTTCATCAGTTCTATCTTCATAGCCTCTGGAGCAATTTCAATCACTTCATCAATCTGATCAAGATACTGAAGATAGACAAGTTTTTCTAACCACTTAACTTTAAGGCTTAAAAACTTTTCTATATTTATATGACGGAAATCATCAAGTGTTAACTCATCAAATATCTCTACTAATAACTCTGGTATCTTAATATTTGATATTTGAACCAAAGGTTTGACTTCTAATTTTTCTAAAATATCTAGTGCGATATTCATAACTGATGAGAGTTTTTTCTCACCCATAAACTCAACACCAACTTGATACTGCTCTGTTGTAGGGTATGTAAAAACAGGTTGAATATAGAACCATTTTTTATGCTCTGTATTTCTGCCTAATCTCTTCTCTACTATTCTAACCACATCTATCGTCGAATCTGCACGAAGAGATAGAGAGTTGTTTTTTGCATCATTTACTCTAACTAACTCTCTGTCATCTGCAATACTAAGATGTTGATGATATGAAAAGACAGGAGTAACTATCTCCTCGAAACCATTTTTATATAAAATATCACTAGCAACTGTTTCTATATTTCTTTTAACTTTTGCACTTTTACCGAAGTAAAGTTTTGTACCGTTAGGAATTTCATGTTCTAAAATCATCTATCTTTCCATTTCAAAAAGTATCTCATTAAAAACTCTGTTTGCAGTTCCATCATAAACCCTGCGACCAAGTTTTGCTAAAGTCAGTTCAACGGCATTAACCACCCACGCCATCTCATAAGCTGGAATAAGTCCCATCTGATTTATACGAAAAATCTTGCCCTTAAGATGGTCTTGTCCACCGGCAACATTTACTTCAAAATCCTCTTTTAAAAGTTTTCTGATTTGGGAAGCATTTTCATCATCTATAGTTGTCATAGAGTTAGCTGGAGTGTTTGGATATATATGCAGACCGATAGCTTCAAGTGAACTCTTAACTGCCTCTGCTCTTAGGGCAGTTCTTTCATAAAGTCTCTCTATTCCACCATCTCTCTCAATACTCTCTAGCACTTCTAAAAGACCGATAATCAAAGTAGTTGCTGCCGTATATGCAGTTGTATTTTTTCTTTGTGATTTTATCTCACTTGCAAGATTCAAATAGTAACCTTTTCCAGTTCCTATCTTTTCAATCGCCAAACTGCTCAAACCTAAAATAGAGAGTCCGGGGGGAAGCATAAGGGCTTTTTGACTACCTGCAATAAGACAATCAATGTTAGCTACATCAATCTTCTCAACGCCAACAGCAGTGATACCATCAGCAATTATCATAATATTTGGATTTATCTCTTTTACAGCTTTTGCAATCTCTTCAACAGGATGTCTTAAGCCACCAGCCGATTCACTAATCTGAACTGCAATAGCATCTATATCTGAGTTAGCTTTAACAGCTTCAACAACTGCCTCAACACTTACAGCCCTGTCCCACTCATTTTTAATCTCCACATGCCCTAAGCCATGAGCCGTAGCAATCTTTCCAAAACGCTCACCAAATTTCCCAGAATTAACATTTAAAAGCGTGTTATGGCAAAGGTTGATAACAGCAGCCTCCATAGCACCAGTTCCACTAGAACTTAACATAACAACTTCATCTGTCTTAAAAAGATTAAAAAGATATTTTCTAGTTTTGGCAAAAATAGTTTCAAATTCTGGTGTACGGTGATGCATAGTCTCATCACTCATTGCATTGCGAACAGTTTGTGGCACAGGAGTTGGACCGGGTGTAAAAAGTAACATGTAAAAATTCCTAAGTGGTAATATTTATAATTTAAAACCTCACATTATATCGAAACTAACTAAATTTACAATTATTTGGGGTCAGGTGTCAAATTTCAAATTATGGTATAATACTTTTTAAATATATTAAGGTAAGAGATGTGGCTAGACGACCAAGAATAGATTTTACAGGCTATCATCATATTGTCAATAGAGGTGTTAATAAAACTGATATTTTTGCAACTTCGCAAGATAAAGAGATGTTTTTAGCTATCTTGTGCAAAGCGTGTAAAGTCTATGATGTAACTACTCACGACTACTGTCTGATGGACAATCACTACCATATTTTAGTAGAAAACTCTAAAGAAAATCTATCTCTATTTATGCGACAAATCAATGCGAACTACGCCATATACTTCAATAAAAAGTATAAACGAACTGGTCATCTGTGGCAAGGACGCTTTAAATCATGGTATATACTTCAAGACGCTTATCTTTACCAGACCATCAGATATATAGAGTATAATCCCATAAAAGCAAAAATGAGTAGTGAAATTGGAGAGTACCCATATACATTAGGTAGTACTATACTTTCTAAGATGGAGATTGTTCCTTGTGCTAAAAACTCTTTGATACTTGAGCAATACAACATAAAAGAACTAGCAGATTTTCTTGACAAGCCTCTAAGCGAAGATGAGATTAAAACTCTAGAAAAAGAAAAAAGCAAGAAATTAAAGAAAAATAGCGATAGTATAAAACAAGAGCAAAGCAAAGAACTAGATAAATATTTTTCTAAAGATATGAATAAAACAGAACGAAATATTGCCATGCAAGAGGCTTACTTAGATGGATACTCTCAAACTAGTATTGCTAAAGAGCTTGGAGTAACTTCTGCTTTGGTTTCTTACAATATTAAAAATTTGAAATTTGACACCTGACCCTATAGGAGTAGTATGACAATTTTTGACTCAATAATCTTAGGCACTATAGAAGGTTTTACTGAATTTTTGCCTATTTCTTCTACAGGGCATCTTATAGTTGCTAGTGAATTTTTAGGGATTGATCAAAACAATGTCACAAAAGCTTATGAAGTTATTATACAATTTGCTGCAATTTTAGCTGTAATTTTTAACTATAAAGATAAATTTACAATTAAAAAAATCGACCTATGGATTAAAGTTTTTCTAGCATTTATTCCTATTGGAGCAGTTGGTTTTATCTTCTCAAATCAAATAAAAGAACTTTTTTCCATCCAAATTGTAGCCATCATGTTTATAGTCGGTGGTCTTATATTTTTACTTGTTGAGAAGTTTTTTATACCAAATGAAACTCATCTGATTGATGATGTGGAAGAAGTCACCCTAAGGCAGTCTCTAGTTATAGGTTTTACTCAAATTTTTGCCCTGATTCCAGGAACAAGTAGAGCCGGTTCAACCATTATAGGTGCTCTGCTTGTCGGACTTAGCAGAAAAGCCAGTGCAGAGTTTAGTTTTTTACTTGCTTTTCCTGTTATGAGTGCCGTTACTGCTTATGACTTGCTAAAACACTACCATGAATTCAGTAGTGCAAATCTTATAACTTTAGCAGTTGGTTTTGTTGTCTCATTTTTTGTAGCATATCTAACAATAAAACTCTTTTTAGCCTTTTTAGAGAGGTTTACCTTTGTAGCTTTTGGTGTTTATCGAATTATTTTTGGAGTTTCTCTCTTAATACTTTTTAACTAAAAGGGAATGATATTTGCTTGTATCTTCTAAAATGTTAAAGGAGATATCATGCGAACTATAAGCAGATATAACGCCCGCCTACATATTTTCTTAAATAGATTAGAGAATAATTTTTACACTCTAAGTCGTAAATTTTTATAAATTTAGATAATGTGTAGAATAATTTTTGCCAAACTCAATGCTTTAGAACGGTGAGATAGTTTTTTCTTTATCTCATCATCAAGTTCACCTAATGTATTTTTATATCCATCGGGAATAAACGAAGGGTCATATCCAAATCCACCATCACCAATAACCTCGGTTATTGCTTTTCCATACATCCAACCATGAACGCAATACTCACCTTTTTTCGTTACTATGGCTATAGCGGCTGTATAGTGAGCATCTGAGGAATCAACTCCTCTCTTTTTAATGTCATCAATAAGTTTATAAAGGTTATCCTTATCATCTGCATCTGCCCCTGCATATCTGGCACTGTAAATCCCAGGTGTTCCATCAAGAATATCTACACTAATTCCACTGTCATCTGCCATTACTATAACTGTTTCATCATTTAGAGCTTTAAAAACTGCTCTAGCTTTTATAAGAGCATTTTCCTTAAAACTCTCCCCATCTTCAATAATCTCAAATTCTTGAATCAATTCACTGTAAGGGATAACTTCATACTCTTTACAAAGCGCTTTAATCTCTCTTACCTTTCCTTTATTAGATGTGGCCAAAACTAATTTCAAATTTTAATCCTTAGTAATAATCTTTTATATATAATTGCGAAATTATACTCAAATTATTAAGGCAATTCATGTTTAAAAAAGTTTTTCCCCTCTCGGCAATACTCTCACTTAGATTTTTAGGTCTATTTTTAGTTCTCCCTGTTATCTCTATATATGCACTAGAACTTGAAGGCTCGACACCTCTGCTTGTTGGTGTAGTTGTTGGTGGTTATGCACTGACTCAAGCGATATTTCAAGTTCCATTTGGAACTATGAGTGATAAGATAGGTAGAAAACCTACACTTTTAGTAGGTCTTCTTATCTTTTTAGTTGGTTCTCTGGTTTGTGCTTACTCAACTGACATATATACACTTATGTTTGGTCGTTTTCTTCAAGGTGCCGGAGCAATTGGTTCTGTTATTACTGCAATGATTTCTGACTTGGTTGAAGAAAAAATTCGTGGTAAAGCCATGGCAATCATGGGAGCTTCTATCGCTATAAGTTTTGCTTTAGCTATGGGTCTTGGTCCTGTTATTGGTGCTTCTTATGGTGTTGATACTCTATTTGTCATAACAGCAATTTTAGCTGTTTTGGCAATAGTTATTCTTTTTACTAAAGTTCCAACCCCACCAAGAATCAAACATATATATCATGCAACTGCTAAAACTTCTGACATATTAAAAGATAGCAACCTGTTAAATATGATAATCATAAATGCTATGCAAAAAGGTCTTATGACCGCTGCTTTTGTTCTGATCCCTATCATCCTTACAAGTGATGCTTTTGCTTGGGAAAAGTCTGAATTATACATGGCTTATCTGCCTGCTATGCTACTTGGTCTTATCGCTATGGGACCAGCAGTAGTTTTTGGAGAAAAGCACAATAAACCAAAACAGATATTTTTAGCTTCAATAGTTCTATTTATAGGTTCATTTTTGATTATGGGACTTACAAACTCCAGCACTCTTTTTATAGTCGGTGTTTCAATGTTCTTTATCGCTTTTAACATGATGGAACCACTTGTTCAGTCTATGATTACAAAATTTGCAAAAGTTCACCAAAAAGGTGCAGCTCTGGGTATCTCAAATTCAGTAGCATACTTCGCAACATTTATAGGTGGAACTTTTACCGGTCTAATGTTAGATGTTAGCGACAGAGGAGTTATCGGTATTTCTGTAGCTGTTACTGCTCTTTTATGGTTACTATGGACTCTAAAACTACAAAATCCCACTAAACACTCTCATCTTTTTCTTGCTCAAGATAGTGTTAATTTAGACAAGCTAAACAGTTTGGAATCTCATCATATAGCTGAGTGGTATATAAATGAAACAGAAGATTTAATCGTTATAAAATACCCTACTGCCACTATAGGTGAAGATGATTTAAAAGCTAAAATCTCTCTTTAATTTAACTCTACATGCCAAGCACCCTCTTGGCATGTGAAAAACTACATTTTATTCACACTTTATTTTTATACTATTTTTAATTGCTTCAATAGGAGGTTAATTATGAATGACCTGTTTATAGAAATATTAACAAATAATCAAGGCAGTAGCGTTTATAAAGAGCGTTTTATCGAATTGGAATTTTTAAGCGAATTTGGAGAGGGTAAAACTGAAGAAGATGAGATTGTAAAAAAACTCATCTTCACATGCGAAGAGGGAGTTGACTACTCAGAAGTTTAAAACTATTTCTGAGGAGTTACATACATGTTGAAATAACGACCTTCAAACTTAGGTGGTTTTTCCATTACACCTATATCTTCGACCATCGGCCAAACTCTTAAAAGAACTTCTCTACCAGCCTCTGGATGAGCCATTTCACGACCTCTTAAAAATACGCGAAACTTAACATGAAAGCCTTTTTCTAAAAATTCTCTAGCATGTTTAACTTTATAAGCAATATCATTTTCAGCAATTTTAACCGAAAGTTTAATCTCTTTTATAACGATTTTAACCTGATTTTTTCTTTGCTCTTTAAGTTTTTTCTCTTCTTGGTATCTGAATTTACCGTAGTCCATAATTTTAGCAACAGGTGGCTTTGCATCTGGAGCGATAAGAACTAAATCTTGTCCTAACTCATTCGCTTTTTCCATAGCTTCATCAAAAGAGATGATTCCTAAAGACTCACCACCATCCACATTACATCTTAACTCTGTTGCACGAATGTCATCATTCATTATTACACGGTTTTTCTTAGTACTCAAAAATTTACCTCATTTACTTTAGTTTGTATAAGCGATAAAAAATCTTCTTCGCTTAGGTTATACTGCTCTCTAGTTCTTCTATCTCTGATAGCAACTGTTTTGTTCTCAATCTCTTCATCACCAATAACTACAATCATAGGAACACGAGTCTTTTCTGCAACTCTAATTCTTTTATTTAAAGAATCATTCTTGGCATATACTTCACTATCGGCATTAATGTCGATAAGTTTATCCGATAATTGCTTAGCATAATCTTTATGTACCTCTGCAACTGGAACTATAGCAACTTGTGTAGGGGCAATAAAAATCGGAAATTCACCAGCATAGTGCTCAGTTAAAATTCCAATAAATCTCTCAAATGAACCTAAAATAGCACGATGTATCATAACTGGCTGAATTTTATCATTATTTTCGCCATTGTACTCAAGTGCAAATCTTTCAGGTAGATTAAAATCTAATTGAATTGTTCCACACTGCCATTCACGACCAATAGCATCTGTAATTTTAATATCAATCTTAGGACCATAAAAAGCTCCTCCACCCTCATCTATCTCATAAGCTAAAGAATTTTTATCCATTGCATTCTTAAGTGCTTGAGTTGAAACATCCCAAACCTCTTCACTACCAACAGCTTTTTCAGGTCTAGTAGAAATCATCATCTTATAATCAAATTCAAAAGTTGACATAATCTTATCTACAAAATCAACAACTTCTATAATTTGCTCTTCGATTTGCTCTGTTGTACAGAAAATATGTGCATCATCTTGCGTAAACTCACGAACTCTAAAAAGACCGTGCAATGCACCTGTCATCTCATGTCTATGAACAACTCCATACTCAAAATATTTGATTGGTAGATCTCTATAAGAGTGCAATTCATCTTCATATACTTTAATATGTCCAACACAGTTCATAGGTTTTACACCAAATTCCAACTCATCAATATTAGTGAAATACATATTTTCACCATAGTTTTCATAGTGACCTGAAGTCTTCCACAAATCAGAACGAAGCATCTCTGGACCACGAACCGGCTCATAGCCTCTTTTTCTGTGTGCTTTAAACAGAAGTGCTTCCAGTCTTGCACGAAGACGACCACCGGCAGGAAGCCAGATAGGAAAACCAGCACCAACCTCTTCACGGAAAGTAAAAAGTTTCATCTCATTGCCCAATTTTCTATGGTCTCGTTTTTCAGCTTCTGCTAACATAGTCATATGATTTTTTAAAGACTCTTTATCTGCGAATGCTATACCATATATACGAGTTAGCATCTCATTTTTAGAATCTCCACCAAGATAAGCACCAGCTAGTTTGGTAAGTTTAAAATACCTAATCAATCCAATAGATGGCAAGTGAGGACCACGACACAAATCTTCAAATTCACCTTGCTTATAAATACTCACACTCTCATCAGAAATTCTCTCCATTACAGCAAGTTTCAGATGGTCATCTTTAAACTTCTCTTTTGCCTCATCCATAGAGATAGAATATTTTTCTATTTTATACTTTTTCTTAGCAAAAGATAACATCTGTTTTTCTATCTTTTTCAAATCTCCCGAACCTATCTCTGACTCCGTTTTAAAGTCATAGTAAAAACCCTCTTTAACAGTTGGTCCTACGAAAAACTTTGCATCTGGATAAAGAGACTTAATAGCCTGAGCCATCAAATGTGCTGTTGAGTGGCGAAGAACCTCTAACGAATCTTCAGAGTTGTCAAGATGAATCTGTTCACCCTCAAACCCTAACTCCTCAGCAGTTTGTAAATCAATAATTTCATTATTGTGTTTTATTGCGATTGCATTCACTTATAATTTTCCTTTCTTATAACTCAGTTTTTAAAACAGCACCGTTTGAAGCATTTGAAACTAAAAGTTGGTAGCGTTTAAGCCACTTAGATTTAACCTCATTTTTGTAAGGTTTCCAATTGGCTTTTCTTTTTTCTAATATATCATCAGCTACATTTAGTTTCAATATATGTTTATCAGTATCAAGTTCTATCTCATCACCATCTTCTATAAAAGCGATTAAACCACCCTCAGCAGCCTCAGGAGAAACATGACCAATAGATGCACCTTTTGTAGCACCAGAAAAACGACCATCAGTGATAAGTGCAACACTTGAACCAAGTCCCATGCCCTGAATAAGTGCAGTTGGAGCTAACATCTCTTGCATGCCAGGACCACCTTTTGGACCCTCATAACGAATAACTACAACATCACCGGCTTTAACTTTATGACCCATTATCCCTTTAATAGCTTCTGGTTGAGAGTTAAAACATATAGCACTACCTTTAAACTGTCTCATAGTTGGGTCAATCCCAGCAGTTTTAACGATAGCACCCTCTAATGCAAGATTTCCAAATAAAATCGAAAGTCCACCAACTTGAGAATAAGCATTTTCATTTGTATGGATAATCTTTTCATCTAAGATAACAGTATCTTTAATTCTCTCTCCAATGGTCTCACCCGTTACAGTTGGGTTATCAAGATAGAGCAACCCACCTCTACGGCTAACTTCATGCATAACAGCATTTACCCCACCAGCTTTATCAAC
This sequence comes from Campylobacterota bacterium, assembly GCA_034717415.1. Classification (GTDB taxonomy): domain Bacteria; phylum Campylobacterota; class Campylobacteria; order Campylobacterales; family Sulfurimonadaceae; genus Sulfurimonas. The sequence continues at coordinate 14,063 of JAYELK010000063.1, forward strand.
ATCTGCCATATGAACAGTCGTTAATGATGGAGAAATTTTAGCGATATGTGCTACTTTATCAGCTATCTCATTAATTCTTTCGATTGGAAAATCGACCTCTGCCTCTCTTGCTATTGCTAACATATGAAGGACTGTGTTTGAACTTCCACCCATTGCCATATCTACAACAAAGGCATTATGAACAGCTTTTTCATTTAAAACATTGCGAATATTATTTTTTGCAGGATTATCTTCTTTTGCCATCTCTACGATACGCTTTGCAGCTTTTTTAACCATAGCTATTCTCTCAGGTGTCATAGCTAAAACAGTTCCATTTCCAGGAAGCGCTATACCCATAGCTTCACAAAGAGTATTCATAGAGTTTGCTGTAAACATTCCAGAACATGAACCTCCAGATGGACAAGCATTACACTCAATATCATAAAGTTCCTCATCACTCATTTTGCCCTCAGCATGTTCACCAACAGCTTCAAAAGCAGTAGAAAGATCGATAGGAGTACCATCTTTTTTATGCCCAGCAGCCATTGGACCACCAGAGACGAAAACAGTAGGAACATTTATACGCAATGCACCCATTATCATACCGGGAACAATTTTATCACAGTTAGGGATACATATCATCGCATCTAAAGCATGCGCATTCATAACGGTTTCCATAGAATCTGCAATAATTTCACGAGATGGAAGAGAGTAAAGCATACCCTCGTGACCCATAGCGATTCCATCATCAACACCGATAGTATTAAATACAAATGGAACTCCACCTGCCTCACGAATAGCCTCTTTTACAATTTCTCCATACTCATGCAAAAAGAAATGCCCAGGAATAATGTCTATATAACTATTTGCTATTCCAATAAATGGCTTATCAAAATCTTCATCTTTTAGACCTGTTGCTCTTAAAAGTGAACGATGTGGAGCTTTATCGAAACCTTTTTTAATAATATCACTTCTCATAAATATCCTTCATATAATTACGATACCAGAAATATACCCTCAAGGGGTACCTCGATTCTGCCATCTACGCTAAGACCACTAGGGTCACTAAAGCTAAGAGTTTATACATATTTTATAATTTAAATGCGATTATATCATTTTTATTTGAATTTTACTCTGATAACCTTTACAAATGAAAATAAAATGGCTATAATTCCGGCTCACTTATGAAAATAAGATGAAAAATTGCGGGAATAGCTCAGTGGTAGAGCACGACCTTGCCAAGGTCGGGGTCGCGAGTTCGAACCTCGTTTCCCGCTCCATTTAAAATTTAAACTGTTGAAAACACCCAATGCCCGGGTGGCGAAATTGGTAGACGCAGGGGACTTAAAATCCCCCGGTAGCAATACTGTGCCGGTTCAAGTCCGGCCCCGGGCACCATTGGTTATTGTTTAAACTGGTGCCATCGCCAAGTGGTAAGGCCGCAGCCTGCAAAGCTGCTATCCCCAGTTCAAATCTGGGTGGCACCTCCAGTTTTATTTTTTAAAACTTATCATTACAACATGTGGATCTTTGGCAGAGTTGGTCGAATGCACTGGTCTTGAAAACCAGCGAGGGTCACACCTCCCAGAGTTCGAATCTCTGAGGGTCCACCACTTCAAAACAACCTAATCAGCGTAACTACAACCACTTTAGCAATACTAAAAATAAACTTCTAAGTACAATAATTCTATCTAATATTTAATCAAATACACCTAAATGTTACCAGTTTTGTAGCCAGCTATGTAGCCAGCTGGTTACAAATATTCCACTCCTCCTAAAGAGAAAGAGACTATATCTCTCTCTTATAGGGTTATACCACTTTTGGTTTAGTCACCTTTCTAGGGGTTAGGCGATGCGATGCTACAAAGTAGCGAGTCTTTCGGGTGGGTGGGTTTAGAGCAAAGCGAATAAATCCTCACAACCGAATCGCCTGCCCTACTCTGCTATCTTCTATAACTAGCTAGGAACTCTAGCCTTACCTTTTCTACAACTATTGCCATATCCTGAGTTATGAGATTACCTCTATAGCTCATCTCCAGTGTATGCAGATACTTTAGATAACGGATAGCCTGAGTTCTACTCATGCTACCCTTCCCAATATACCATGTTCAAACTCTGTGTACTCCATAGATAGATCTCTTCCGATAGCTGAGTAGTCTATATAGTTCTCAAAGTTTGAAGGTACGCAACCAAATAGCCCATCAGCCACCATATCGTAAGCTAGAAGCTCATACACATCTGTAAAGCTTGTATCTGAGCTATAGTCGTAGATATCTACATCATAGGAGTTTACACCATTATCTATAACTTCCCTTTCATTAAAGCCCTCATGAGATAGGAACTTGAGTATAAGCAAATCATGCTCTGTATAGCTCTGCATAGCCTCTGCAAGCTCGTTAAGGCGATAGATGTCATCATGTTCACTTATAGTAATATCCGCCTCATAGTCAGTTATAAAGCTCTCTTCGTGGTGGTGAGTGTCTCCACAGGCTTTTCTTCCATTATAGAGTACATCTTCATTACACTCGGCAAGACTATCCTCTGGCATTGGTAGCGTGTACCACTCTCCGACTAAATGTCCTGCATTATATGCCTCTAAGTCTGTAATATATATCTTCATCTCTTTTCCCTTTCTTGATATTTCGTAAATGTCAGCGACCTTGGTCGAAACGCTCTTGCTCTTTCAGATGTTTCTTTTGGCTGAAGAGCCTTTTAAACTTCCGACTGTAGATGTAGCTACTCTTTAAACTAAACTGGAGTGTGGCTTCATTTTAGTTTCAAGATAGGTGCATATGCTCCAAGGATTTAAAAGACTCTTCTGACAAATAGATAATCAATCACGATAGTGATAACCGCTTGTGTGAGTGGATACGAGTGATAATAGATATAAGAGCTGTGCCGAAGGATGGTTAATATAACACGACATTCTTTTAAACGCAGTGGCAACTTAATGCGAAGCTTTCAGTTGTAAAAGCAATGTGTGTTATGTCTAAAGCTAACTTAATTCATCCGCTGTGAATGTAAGGAGGTAAGAGTAGCTTCATACTTGTTTGAAGATAGTCTTGGCTATCTCATTCATGGCTGTAGGTGAAGTCAGTTTGTGTCCAAGGCTATACCTCTTGTCTGAGTGGAACGAGTATTAAGCCCAGTGGCGTATGAACGATAACAATGGAGCAGAAGGCTGAAGGATGAATGCGACTAGGCTAGGAAGTAACTACTGAGGTGGCAGACACAATCCACAGCCTTCTTATAGGCGGTGTCTGTCCACGAAGTACCGAACACAACCATGTGTGTGAGGGTCAAGCCATACCTTGGATGGTGCGAAGCGTAGCGGAGGCTCTTAACGGAGTAAGACCTTGGCTTACGGAGTGTACGAAGCCGTGACCGTGGCACGGCGTAGCTATTGTGAACATAACCGTAACATGTGGAACGATATTTAAAACATAGAGACATATCCTAAATGTTGTGTCCAACAGTAACACTTAACTAGTTTTCCTCCTCATAAAATTTAAGATTGAACATCTGATTTAATTCATAAACTTTAGATTTTATCATTGGAATAGGTTTCTTCC
>JAYELK010000064.1:0-17515 GCA_034717415.1 Campylobacterota bacterium
ATAATTTTACTATTGCAGTTAAAGCAGATGATTGTACTAATACAGCTAGATGTGAATGTAATAATCCTGATGGATGTTTAGGTGAAGGAGTAAGTAGATGAAAATATTATTATCTTTCGTAACTTTGTCTTTAATTATCTTCTTTGTTGGATGTAGTTCTAATAGAACTTTAACATATTCTAAGATAGAAAAAGAAAAAGAAGGTTTTCGCACCAATGAAGTAAAAAATAGATATATCGATTATGGTATTTTAGCTGATGAATCATTAAAATCACTTTTTAAAAAAAATGAATTACCAACAAAAATTATAGTGACGGATTTTGTAGATATTACATCATTGGATAATCATAGAAAACTTGGTTATGTGTTATCAAATAATATAAAAAATTCACTTATTAATAACTATGATATTAGTGTGGTTGAATCTGAAGTATCTAAATTTTTTAAAATATCTGGAAATGGATTAAAAATATTATCAAGAGATGTTGATAAACTTCGTTCTACAAATTTCAATGTCCAATATGCTATAGTTGGTACATATACATATAGTACAAATGAATTAATAGTTTTTGTAAAACTTATTGATTTGAAAACAGGGATCATTAAAGGATCGTATGCTAATGCATTCGCAATGGGTGAAGGTACAAGTATGATGCTTTCTACAAAATAGACAAGGGTATGAAAAATTCTATGTCAGCTACTTTTAGTAACACTTGAGAGCGTAATGTTTTTAGATAATTTTTTAATCAGCATATCTCTACATGCTAAGATATTACAATAATCTCTCAGCCCAAAGTTCAAAGGTTCTATCTGGTATAAAATAGGTGTTATCATTTTTATCAATCAGCTCTTTTTTGAACAGACTATCTACTGCTGATTGTAGGGTTTGTTTTTTTATGTTGAACTCGCTTAAAATTGCATTTGCAAAAAAACTATTTTTATATTTTACTACTATTTTTAGTGCTGTTTTTTGATTGTTGCTTAGGGTGTCAAAAACTATTTTATAGCTTGAATCTTTAGAGTTTATAATCTCTTTGACTATCTCATCTACATGCTCTTTTGTGACTGCCTCTTTTTTATCAATATATAGCATGTGAAATATATTTTGTATCATCTTTGTTTCATAGTCGGCGATTTCACAAATATATATAAGAGTTTCTATATCTATGTTTAAATATTTTGATACATACTCCTCAATCTCATCTATGCTTAATGCCTCTAGTTCTAAATGTGTAGCAAGTTCATAGAGTGGTGCTTTATATTCAAACAGAGATGTGAGTAAATGCCTTTTTGAACCAAGAAAAATATATGATATATTTTCCCTCTCTTGGATATATTTTCGCATAAGTGCATCTAGTTTTATATCTTTGATAGTTGCGATTTGTTGAAACTCATCTATAGCTATAACTATTTTCTTCTCTTTAGAAAGCCTCTCTAAACCTATAAAAAAATCTTCCATCATCTGCTGGAAACTTAAAGTAGTAACAACAGGCTTAATAGAATACTCCAAGGTATCTGGGTTGATAGTAGGTTCCACTCTAACTCTTGTAAAAAGTGAAGTTAGTTTTTTTATGGTAGATTTTATATCTAATTTTTGAGCATTACTTAGTGCAAGAAGAAGAGCTTTTGCAAAATCTTCTTTGGTTGATATATCAAAAATATCTACATAGATAGATATATAGTCATCATTTAAAGAGTTAAAAAAGTGTTTAATGAGAGAAGTTTTACCCATCCGTCTTTTTGAATGAATTAGTAGATTATTTGAATATTTTATAATATCATGAAGTTTTTGTAACTCTTTTTTTCTATCAGAAAATTCACTGTCTGTTGTTAATCTATCATAAGGAAACGGAGTGTTCATAATAGCCCTTGAATAAGTATTTATTTTAGATACTTTTAGTATAGCAGATACTTCTTGTATTGTCAATACTAAAAGTATCTAAAATAAATACTTTATAAAAGCTTCTGAACCCTAATCAAAGTAGATAATAATATAGCATTTTTATCTACACTTGAGCTTTTCATTTTAAGTTCACTTTCTAGTAGCAGTTCATGAAGTTTATAGTAAGTGTTTGGTTTAAATTTTAGTGAGAGTGCAGCTTTCTCATCAACTACAAATTTGGGAGCGGGGTATCCTAAAATCTCTAAAGCATTTGGACTACCATTTACTCTTATGTAGATGTTAAACATATATAGTTGTGTTAGATAGGCTGTTATAGCTGTTATAACTCTTATCTCATCTTCGCCATGTTCTAAAATATTTTTCAAATCCTCTTTAAAATCTTTTTTATTTAAAAGTTTTTTTATCAGGTCATCTATATTTATTTGTGCAAGTCCAAAGACCAGATTGTCTATATCTTTGGTTGTTATAGCTCTATCATAGACTCTGAATTTATCTATCTCATTACAAGAGAGGGCAACATCTCCATTGTGAATATTTAGAAGATGTGAGATGGAGTATTTATCAATATTTACATTTTTTTCTCTTGCAACTTCTGCTATGATGTTTTGAGCTTCATAATCTTTTGGATGAAAAAATCTTACACTGATTGTAGAACTTTTTGCAAATGCTTTTTTATTGTTATATGTTTTATGGTCACTTCCGTAGTAAGCATAGATAAAGAGATTGTCACTATTTTTTTCACAATAATCTATAAGAGTGTCTAACTCTTTTTTTGGAACTTTTTTTTCACTTTTTATGATTAAGATATTATTCCCACCAAAGAGTGAAGCTTGAGAGAGATGGGCTTTTGCAGAGTTGAAATTATATTCATCGTGGTAAAAAGATAAAACAGAAGCATCATCAATATTTGAGAGCATCTTTGTATACATATCTATAAGAAAACTACTCTCTCCAAAAAAGACAAAACTATTTGAAATTTTGCCACTTTTTATATGGTTATCTAGTTCACTTTTATACATCTACTTTTTCCACAACTGATGCAAATATCTTAGCTTTGGCAATATCCACTCTCTCTATTTTAACTACCACATCTTCAAAAAGAACGACATCTGTGCTAGATGTGATGTTTAGTCTTGCTCCCCCAATTTTGTCATGAAGTTCTGCTTTTACCTCTGGGTCAGTCCCACTTATACGAGCTTTAAACTCTTTGTTTAGGTTAGTCTCAGCCCATCGTGCAAATTTTCTCTGTTCAAACTCAACCTCAATAGTGCTGGCTTCTCTCTCTTTTTCACTAATCGTCATAGCTAAGACCTCTATGTTTCTTAAAACATAAGAGCCTTCTTCTGTGTCATTGTTGTTTATAGCTTTTAAGAGCCTATGTACAATCAAGTCAGAATATCTTCTGATTGGCGAAGTAAAATGAGTATAAGCTTCAAATCCAAGTCCAAAGTGTCCAGAATTTAGAGGAGAATATCTAGCTTGCATCTGTGAACGAATGATAAGTGTATCAACTTCAGCTTCCAAGTCCATATCTTTAGCTTGTTTTTGAATATTTGTGATAGTCTCTTTAAGAGAATTTTTTATATCTATAAACATGCCAATTCCTGCTAGTTCTTGGTAGAGTTTTTGGAGTTTTGTTTGACTTGGTGGTTCATGGATTCTAAAGATACCTCTCTCAAATTTTGAGGCAGCCTCTTTGTTGGCTAAAAGCATACAATCTTCGATAAGAGCATGTGATGGTGTTTCCTCTGCTTGGCTCGTAGAAATAATGTTAGAGTTTTCATCTAACTTCATCTCCAATTCTGTTGAGCGAAAGTCATAACCGATTTTTAATCGTTTTTTCTTTAGTTTGTCAGTAATAACTCTGAGTTTTGTAAGATACTCAAATATCTTTTTTTCATCTCTGTTTTTAGCTTTTAATTTGTCATCAAAAAAGTCATCTATCTCTTCATAGTTAAATCGTCTATCAGAGTGAATAATTGCTTCATAAACTTTTGACTGAGTAACTTCTAAACTTTCTAAATCCAATTTCATCTCAAAAACATAAGATAGTCTATCCACATGAGGTTGAAGTGAGCATAGAGTTTCACTTAGTTGACGAGGTAACATAGGGATAGAACGATGAGGTAGGTATATAGAAAAACTTCTGTAAATTGCTTCACTGTCCAGTGCACCAAATGGTTTAACATACTCACTAACATCTGCAATAGCTACATAAAGAGTTGAATTTTTATCATCCCAGTAGATTGCGTCATCATAATCTTTTGCAGTTACAGGGTCGATGGTACAAAAAGCCAAATCTCTTAAATCTTTTCTGTTTGGATATTTTTTAGTCTCAACACTTTTAAAGGATGAGGCAATTTTGAGAACTTCTTCATCAAATTCATCATGCTTATTAAACTGTGCAAGAACTATAAGTTCATCAACTTTAGGGTCTTTAATATTACCAAGTTTTTCCATAATGGAATTTTCTTGATTGTCTATTTTAAAAACATCGCCAATTTGGTAAGTGTTTAGTTCATTTTCACTAAGTTCTGCTCCGACTGGGTGTTCAGTTCTTAAATCAACTAAAGATTTTCTTCCATCTTTTGAGATAATATAGGCTACGCTGTAACTCTGCGCACGACCTACTATCTCTGCAATTTTTGCACTGGGAGTTCCACGACCTCCCAGTAATCTTTGAGCGATTATGAGGTCTCCCTCTTTGGCAATTCCCAAATCATTTTCGCCTATAAAAAGATCACGAATATTTTCGCCAATCACATTTAAGTAAGCAGTCCCTTTTTGAACAAGACCCAGAGTACCGGCACGGTATTTAGAGTTAAATTTATAAATATTTTCTTTTTTAGTAATATATTTTTTGGCTAAGAAGTTGTTGATGTAAGGCATCTCGTCAGTAGAGATATCTTGCTCACTCAAACCAAGAGTGAGCCGAATAAGTAGAGCTTTCAAGTTTTGAGTTATTTTATATTTTCTATGGCAGCCTCAAAGCTTTCCATATTAAGTCCATATTTTTCAATAAGAACTTTCGCAGCAGCAACGCTGTCATCAGTGATAAGACCATTAATAGGAACAGTTACGCGTACTGCATGTAAAATTTGTGCAGCTCTTTTATCTTCATCTTCTGCTTTGTCAGGATTTGTACAGTTTCTTATAACATCAACAAGTCCCTCTTCAAATCTCCAGTGAGAAAATATAGTAGCACTAACTTCAGGAGTATCAGCTCCAACAATCTCTTTCTCAGCAGCTTCTACATCTTGGAGATTTACCAATGCATCACGAAATGACTCTTGTTTACCCTCAGCTATTATCTGTTGAGATATAAGAACTTTGCCTATTTCAACAAGAAATGCTGCCGGTGATAGTACACCCATCAATTTGTTTTCTTTTCTTATACACCATGAAGTTATAAGAGCGTGTTGTTTTTTTGAAAGTGCTGAGAACATATCATTGTTGATTCCATAAGGAGACAAATCAAGTGAAAAGCTTTTTTTAACTATAGATGCTAGAGCGAAACCTCTAACAGTACCCATGCCAAAAAGACCAACTGCTTGAGATATTGCATTGATCTCACGAGAAAAACCATAGAGTGGAGAGTTTGCAGCTTTTAAAATATCTGCTGTTAAAAGAGGGTCTTTTTCTAAGATTTTAACCATGTCGTTAAAGGTACTGTCTGGATCTTGATAAACAGCTTCTATCTTCATAGCAGATTCTGGAAGTGGTGGAAGTTGTTTTATCTTTTTTAATATTTCTTCAGTCATAATTTCTCACTTGGAATTAGTTTTGTGTAATTTTTATAATTATAGTCAATAGAAATAAAAATATTTCTGAATGTTTACAAAAAGCTGTTATTATTTTTAAATAATAAGGGTGCCTCTAAAAACCCTTACATCCTCAGAGTCAAAAAGAGGGGTAAGATTGTGCAGAACTTTTCTTGAGTCATAGCCTAAGCTACGACGATGGAAAATTCTGTGCAAGATTGCCCCTCTTTTTGACTCCCTACGGGCAACATAGCAGATACGCTACTACTGCGTTGAAATCACTTGAAGCTACTAGTAGCTCCTGCGTAATTTCGCCTTGCATTAGCATATCTGCTATGTTGCTGAGGAAGCAAGGGTTTTTAGAGGTACCCATAATTTAAAAAGGATTGAAATTATGCAAAGAAATGCGATGCTTACACAATTAGGTTATGCGCCAAATGACGCTCTGTTAAATCAGCTTGAGCGAATTGAAAAAAACACTACAGGGTATGAAAAAATAAGAAAACATATCATGGATTTGCATGATACTCTGAAAGTTGATGATTCCTTTGTTGCTATGTCAAATTCAAATGACTGTTTTAAGATAAAAGTAGAGTCCAAGAGTCCAGAACTTGTAAAAGAAGCACATGAAAAAATTAAGCATTTTAGTGATAAATTTAAAGTTAATGTAAATAAATTAGAGAATAAAGAGACTTACTATATAGTTGGTTTTCACCATTAATAATAAAGAACCAATGAGTATCGAGGGTTATGACCTTTTAGTAGAAGAGTTTAAATTTTTGCTAGAGGTAGAAAAACCCAAAACAGCCGAGGAGAAACTTATAGCTGCTGCGCAAGGTGATAGAAGCGAAAATGCCGACTATCACGCAGCAAAAGAGAAACTCCGTTTTATAGATAAACGCCTTTTTTATCTAAACTCAATGATACAAAAATCACAAATAATAGACCCATCAAAGCTTTCACATGCCAAGGTTAGTTTTGGCAGTAGTGTAAAAATTATTAATCTAGATACAGATGAAGAGGAGGTGTTTACTCTTTGTGGTGTTTTAGAGAGTGAACCACAAAATGGACTAATCTCAATCCACTCACCCTTAGCAAAAGCTATGATGGGAAAAAGTATAGATGATGAGTTTATTTTAAAACTTTCACATGCCAAGAAAGAGTATGAAATTTTAGAAATAGAGTATAAAAATATCTTCTCACTAAAGAAAAATATACGAACTAAAGTTGATTTTTCTTTTCATTAAAACTAACTTTTACTACCGTTTAGGTATAATCCCAATTTAAAAATCAATTTTTAGGATTCCATCGTGAGCCAACAACTTAAAAACATTGAAGAACAACTTGCAAATCATAAGTTAAGCCAAGAAGATTACACGCATATTAAAGAGATTTTGAAGCGTGAGCCAAATTTAGTAGAACTTGGTATTTTCTCAGCTATGTGGAGTGAGCATTGTTCTTATAAATCATCAAAAGTACACTTAAAAGGTTTTCCAACTTCTGCACCATGGGTTATTCAAGGTCCAGGTGAAAATGCTGGTGTTATTGATATTGGTGATGGTTATGCAGCTGTGTTTAAGATGGAATCACATAATCACCCAAGTTTTATAGAACCTTATCAAGGTGCTGCTACCGGTGTTGGTGGAATTATGCGCGATGTATTTACAATGGGTGCTAGACCAATTGCAAACTTGAATGCACTTCGTTTTGGTAATGTTATGAATGATGATAAAGTATCTGCTCATCAGCGTTACTTAGTTCGTGGTGTAACAGAGGGAATTGGTGGTTATGGTAACTGTATGGGTGTTCCTACCATTGGTGGTGAGACAAGTTTTGATGAGTGTTATAATGGTAATATCCTTGTAAACGCATTTACTCTGGGTCTTGCAAAATCAGATGAAATTTTCTACGGAAAAGCTGAGGGTATTGGAAATCCTGTTATGTATGTTGGTGCAAAAACTGGTCGTGATGGTCTTGGTGGGGCTGTTATGAGTTCTGATAGTTTTACAGAGGAGTCAAAATCTCTTCGCCCAACTGTTCAAGTTGGTGATCCATTTACTGAAAAACTTCTGCTTGAAGCGTGTTTAGAACTTTTCAAAACTGACCATGTTATCGGTATCCAAGATATGGGTGCCGCAGGATTAACTTCATCTTCATTTGAGATGGCTGGGCGTTCAGGTTCAGGTATGATTATGCATCTTGACAAAGTTCCTGCTCGTGAGGAAGCGATGACTCCTTATGATTTTATGCTTTCAGAGTCTCAAGAAAGAATGCTTTTATGTGCTAAAAAGGGTTCAGAACAAGCGATTATTGACATCTTTGAAAAGTGGGATTTAGATGCTGCTGTTATTGGTGAGGTTACTGCTACTGGAGATATGGAACTATTTTGGCATGGTGAAAAATGTGCTGAGGTTCCAGTTGATCCAGTTTCTGAAGAAGCACCGGAACTTAATCGTCCTATGAGTAAACCAGCTTACTTGGATGAACTTAAATCTGTTACTATCAATGATTTTGACAAAGTATCAAACCAAGATGCTTTTAATACTCTAATCAAATCTATGGAAGTTGTAGATAAAGCTTGGATATATACTCAGTATGATTCAATGGTTCAAACAAACACTATCAAAAACGGGGGGATGCTTGACGCTTCAGTAGTTCGTATAAAAGAGAATGGTAAAGCATTGGCAATGAGTGCTGACTGTAATGTTCGCTACTGTTACATCGACCCTAAAGGTGGTGGAGCTGCAGCAACCATAGAAGCCGGTAGAAATGTAGCTATGAGTGGTGCTAGACCTTTAGCGATTACTGATTGTTTAAATTTTGGTAACCCTGAAAACCCAGAAGTTATGTGGCAGTTTGGTCAAGCTTGTGAAGGTATTAAAGAAGCTTGTTTAGAACTAACGACACCAGTTATCGGTGGAAATGTATCACTTTATAATGAAACAAACGGTGTATCAGTTTTTCCAACACCATCTATCGCAACAGTAGGTGTAAATGATGATGAAAACAATGTTTTAATGTCAAGTTTTCAAGGTGAGGGGAATGCACTTTATCTAGTTGGCGAGTCTAAATCTGAGTTTGGTGGTTCTCTTTATATGAAAGAGATTTGTCACACAGTTGCAGGAGTTATTCCAGAGATTAACTACAAAAATGAGTTAGCTTTATGGGACTTAGTTATCGAAGCTAATAAAAAACATTTACTTGAATGTGCAAAAGATGCAAGTTCTGGTGGTGTTGCTATTGCACTTGCTAAAATGGTTGCAACATCTGGACTTGGTTGTGATGCCCAGATGAGTGTTTGCGATGAAAGAGATATCTTTGCAGAGTCTATGAGTCGTGCAATTATAGAAGTTAAACCTGAAAATTGTGAAGCTTTTGAAGCTATGCTTGATGAATCTATGGCATGTGAAAAAATCGGAACTGTTGGTGGAGACTATATCAAAATTAATGATATCTCTATGGGTATGGATGAGTTAAAAGATAACTATTTTAATAGATTTAAGAGAGTAATAGAGAGAGATATCTAAGCAACTCTTTGTAAGTTAACATACCAGTCATCATTAAAGTATCTTTTAGTAGGAGATAGTTTGATGTTGACATGTGTATCATATATATTAAGTGAATCTATACAATCATGAGGCACTTCTAAATCTTCTACTATATAATCTTCTATCAGTTCCATATTTAAATGACTATCATAATCCAACTCTAAGTTATCAGTTCTTATAGTAAATTCTCTTGTTTTCATTTTAAATATATCCTTTAAATGTTGAAAAATTATAAAATATATTGATAACAGACAGATTACAAATCTATCTGTTTATGTAATAAGTTTGTAATGATAATTATTTATACTTTTGAAAATTAATAAAAATAGGAGTTCGTAATTGGGTTATTTTAAAAATGCAAAAGTAGGTGATAAAGTATATGGATTGATTTTTGGTAAGGGAAAAATCAGTGAATGTTATGATGATAGTCATTATGTTATTATGGTTGACTTTGCCAATGGATATGAAGTTCCATATACAGTTGATGGCATCCCTAGTTGGGGGAACTTTTCCAAACAAACATGTTTTTATAGAGATGATGTTAATTTAACAAAGGTTGATTTTTCTCCTGTAGAAAAAATACTTAACAATAAGAAAATCATTAAATTAAGAGAGCAAAATATGCTTGAAGTTCGTATGCCATCCGGCATCTGGAAAAATGTAGATAAGTGTCCAGAATCTTATATTGAGAAAATATGTGAAAATGAAAAGTACCATCTTTTTAGAAAAAAATCTAAAAAATAGTTACTACTACTACTCAATATATCTTTTTTTCTGAGAGGCCTTTATCTTGGAAATATCAACAACAATAAGAGTATCAACACAGTTTGAAAAGTCAGGGTCAATATTGTAAGCACAAAATTTTATACCTCCATCTTCACATAAGTCAGCATACTGTTTATAAAGTGTTGGAATATTTGTTCCTATAAGTGTTAAAGATTTTTTTAGTCTTTTAAAATTTTCTCTATATTGCTCAGAGTTAAACTCTTCTTTTAGAGTAGAGATAAGTGCTTTATCACTTTTAAAATTATATGGAAGTTTTGCGCTTAGTAGGTTCTCGTTGTCTTCAAAGTTTTTATCATAAAAATATAAAATAGTATCTTTGGCAATTTTAGGATAGGTTGCACTAAGTGATAGTGGTCCAAACATATATTTAATATTTGGATTATTTTTGATATAAGCGCCTATGCCATACCACAGATAGTCAAGTGCTCTACTTCCCCAATATTTTGGTTGCACAAAACTTCTTCCAAGTTCTATAGAAGTGTTTAAATATTTATCAAAATTTTGATTAAAATTAAAAAGTGTTGTTGTATATAGTGCATCTTTTCCGAGTTCTTTTATGATGTTTTTACACTCAGCAATTCTATATGCTCCAACTATTTCAAGGTTTTCTTCATCCCATAAGATGATATGTTTGTAATATCTGTCATATTTGTCTATATCTCGTTTTTTGTTGATACCCTCGCCAACCTTTCTAAAAGAGAGTTCCCTAAGACGACCGATTTCATTTATCAAACTGGAATTTTGGTTTGAAGAAGAGTAGAGGTATATTTTTTTATTGTCTTTTGTTTCTCCTAGAAGTTGAGAGTTTTTAAGCTCTTTTTTTATATCTCTTCTGTCCTCTGGATGAGCTATTGCTTTTTGTGTCAGAAAGTAACTTTCTCCTGATTTTAGAGAATAGATTTGCTTTTTATACAGTTCTATTAGTTTGTTTTGTTTTAGACCCTTTAAAATGATGTTCTCATTTGGAATAAGTTCACCTATAACAATATCAATGTTTTTGCCTTTTTGTTTAAACATCTCATTTGAAAGAAGAAGAGTAGATAGCTTTTTATTGATAGTAGAAACAGAATAGAAAGTTTTTGAATTTTTTCCACCTATATATATCGGTAATATTGGTGAATTACTTCTGTAGGCAAATTTTAGAAATCCTTTGTGCCATTTTTTGTCTTTGATACCTGTAGAACTAGCTCTGCTTACTTCTCCAGATGGAAATATAATAAGAGCCATGTCATCATCAAGTGTATTATAGATCTCACTAATAGCCTCTTTTTTTTGTCTTGCTTTAGTGTTATCGACATTTATAAGCAATGGTTCTAAGACCTTGAAGTGTTTTAAAAAATCATTGGCAACAATTTTTATATCTTTTCTTACTCGACTTACTAATTTAATCAAAGAAAATGCATCTAATGCGCCTAGTGGATGATTGGCTATTATTACAACTCGACCTGAAGATGGAATGTTTTCTATATCTTTATCGGATACAAGAAAATTAAAATCAAAATATTCTAGTGCTTCATCTATAAATTCATAACTTCCAAGGTGATTGTTTTTTTTAAGAAAATTATTAATCTCATCTTGATGTATTATAGAATCAGTAAACTTTGAAATTGTATTTTTTATTATTTTGTTGTTTTGAAGCTTTGGGTATTTATTTGCAATCATTTTTTCTACATCAATCATTCAGCTCTCGTTTAGTGGTATGAAAAATTATAATGCAATGTAATTTCAAAATGGTTACAAGTTCACTTTTATAGAAGAGTTAGTAAATCTTCATCTAACTGTTTTTCTATATTTGCCACTTCATCTATACTTTTATATATAAAACCACTTTTAGTATAACAAATAATAGTCTCTTTTTTGCCTTGAAGCAGTCCATCTATCGCTTGAGTAATAAACTTATAAGCCATAAGTCTATCATATATAGTTGGGTTTCCACCTCTTTGAATATGACCTAGTATGCTGACTCTAGACTCTATACCTATTTTATCTTCAAACCATGAAGCAATCTCTTGTGAATCTTGTTTTATACCTTCAGATATGATGGCAATAAAGTATCTTCTTCCATTTTCAATTTGAACTTTAAAATCTTTTTCATATGATTTTAAATCGTACTCTATCTCTGGAATAAGACAGAGTTCAGAGCCTGATGTTAGATGAGAGACTAAGGCTAAATACCCACAATCTCTTCCCATCGTCTCAATAACAAAAGCTCGCTTGAATGAAGATGCTGTATCTCGAATAGCATCGATAGAAGTTTTTATGATGTTAAGCGCTGTATCAACACCTAAAGAGTAGTCAGTTCCATGTATATCATTATCAATAGTAGATGGAATACCACAAAATTTTATACCAGATTCTTTATAAAATATATCAAGACCTCTAAATGAACCATCTCCACCTAGAACTATTAGCATGTGGATATTTAATGTGTCTAAGTTATCTTTTGCAATTTGGCGATACTTTTTTTGCATAAATCTATCACTTCTTGCACTTCCTATCTTAGTTCCACCTCTGTTGATAATACCTGCAACATCACAATAAGATGCTTCTTTTATATTGTTATCAATTAGACCCTCATATCCATCATAAATGAAGTAGGGAGTAAGATTTTTTTGTAGTGAATACTCAACAAAGTGTTTGAGTGCCGGATTCATACCTGAAACATCTCCACCAGAGCAAAGAATAGCTATATTTTTCATATAAATTTCCAAAAGTTAATTCATATAGTTTACCATCTTCTAAACTCTATTTAGATAAAATTTCATAATTTATTTTCTTGGGGTCATAATGAAAAGAGCATTAGTTAGTGTTAGCGATAAAGATGGTGTGGTTGAATTTTGTCAGTCACTTGTAAAAAATGGTTATGAGATTATCTCTACTGGTGGGACTTATAAAAAGTTAGTAGAAGCTGGTATAAAAGCTATTGAGATTGATGAGGTTACAAAATTTCCTGAGTGTTTTGAGGGTCGTGTTAAGACTTTAAACCCTTTTGTTCATGGTGGGATTTTACATCGTCGTGATAAGCAAAGTCATTTAGACCAAGCTAAAGAGTTAGGTGTTGAGTCTATAGACCTTGTTTGTGTAAATCTTTACCCTTTTAAAGAGACTATTGAGAGAACTGATGATTTTGATGAGATTATTGAAAATATCGATATTGGTGGACCAACAATGGTTCGTTCAGCTGCTAAAAATTTTGATGCTGTAATTATTGTTACAAATGTTACTGATTATGATGAAGTTATAGATGCGATTGAGAATGAGAAAAACACTAAAGAGTTTCGTCGTGGATATATGATAAAAGCTTACGAGCATACAGCTGCTTACGATAGCATGATAGCAAACTACATGAATGAAAGATTTAATAAAGGTTTTGGTGAGAAACAGTTTGTAGTTGGAAACAAAGTTATGGATACTCGTTATGGTGAAAACCCTCACCAAAAAGGTGCTTTATATGAGTTTGATAATCACTTCTCAAATAATTTTACAACTCTAAAAGGTGAAGCTAGTTTTAACAACTTAAATGACCTAAATGGTGCTGTTAAAATTGCTGCTGGTTTTGGTAAAGAGAATGCTGTTTGTATCTCTAAACATGGAAATCCTTGTGGTTTTGCTATAAAAGATACACTCTTAGAAGCTTACACCGAAGCTCTTAAATGTGACCCAGTTTCTGCTTTTGGTGGTGTTGTAGCAGTAAATGGAACTGTAAATAAAGAGTTGGCTGAGAAAATGAATGAGATTTTTCTTGAAGTTGTAATCGCTGGTAAAATTACAGCCGAAGCTCAAGAGGTATTTGCTAAGAAAAAAAGAATCAAACTTTTTGAGATGGGAAGTGAAAAATTAGTTCTTGCAAATGACAAAAAAGATTTTAAACATATCGATGGTGGATTTGTTTTTCAAGATGCTGATATTGTTGGGGCTGATGAGGTTAAAAATGCAAAATTAGTTTCAAAAAATGCAGCTTCAGAGCAAGATATGAAAGATATGGAGATAGCTTATAAAGTTGCATCTCTTACGAAATCTAACTGTGTTGTATATGTGAAAAACTCTGCAATGGTAGCTGTTGGTATGGGTATGACCTCAAGAGTTGATGCTGCTCAGTGTGCCCTAAAAAAAGCAAAAGATATGGGACTAGATGTAACTGGTGCAGCACTTGCTTCAGAAGCATTTTTCCCTTTCCGTGATAGCATAGACGCAGCAGCAGAAGCTGGTGTTAAAAATATTATTGAACCTGGTGGAAGTATCAGAGATGAAGAGATTATCGAAGCTGCAAATGAGTTTGGAATGAGCCTTTACTTCTCAGAAGTTCGCCATTTTTTACACTAAAATAAGAACTACAATTCTACATGCCATGGCATGTAGAAATTTATACACCTTGATTGACATCCACTCAACCCTTATGATATAATCACACTTAAATAATTTTAATACAATTTTAGGAACAAATATGAGTAAATCATTATATAAAACGCTTGAAATCAATGAAGGTGCAAGTGAATCAGAGATTAAAAAAGCATATAGAAAATTAGCAAGACAGTATCATCCAGATGTAAATAAAGACCCTAGTGCAGAAGATAAATTTAAAGAGATTAATTCAGCTTATGAAATTTTAAGCGATAAAGAGAAAAAAAGACAATATGATCAGATGGGTGATAATATGTTTGGTGGGCAAAATTTTAGTGATTTTTCCCGTTCACATGGTAGTCAAGGAAGTGCAGACCTAGATGATATTCTAAGACAGATGTTCTCTGGTGGTGGAGGTTTCGGTGGTTTTAGTGGTAGTTCCGGAGGTTTTGGAAATAGTGGTTTTTCTGGAGGATTTGGTGGACAACAGAGACAACAGCCAAACCTAGATATTCAGACCAATGTCACAATTCCATTTAGTGTATCTATCTTGGGTGGTTCACGCTCTGTTTCAGTTAATGGTGAAAGATTTGATATAAAGATTCCTGCTGGTGTTAAGAGTGGGGAGAAGATGAGAGTTAAAGGCAAAGGTCATGCTCAGGGTGGCGTTGCTGGAGATCTTTTTTTAAAAATCATCGTTGCATCAAATCCTGAATATGTTAGAGAAGAGGATGATTTGGTTAAAAGTTTTTCCGTTCCTCTTTTTGCAGCACTTTTTGGTGAAAAAATTGCTATAGAGACACTGGAAAAAGAGATAAAATTAAAAGTTCCTCAAAATACAAAAAATGGACAGAGATTTCGTGTAAAAGAGATGGGTGCTATGAACCGTAAAACAAAAGTTCGTGGTGATTTATATCTAAAAGCAAATATAGTTTTACCTAAAGTTGACGATTTAGATGATGAGTTAGTAGAGATGATGAAAGAGAAATTACCTAAGGAATAATCACATGATACATAAGTATGATGAACCAGTTTACTTAATTAGTATTGTTGCTAAAATTTTAGAGATACATCCACAAACTCTTCGTCAGTATGAGAGAGAAAATCTTATATGTCCTTCTCGTTCCAATGGGCGTATAAGGCTATATTCTCAAAGAGATATAGATAGAGTAAAGATGATTTTGAGGCTTACTCGTGAGCTTGGGGTTAATTTGGCAGGTGTAGATATTATACTAAGACTAAAAGAGAATGTTGATGATATGGAATCAGAAATAGTAGAGTTAAGATATGAAGTTTTAAAATCTAAAAATGCTCATGCTGTCTCACCGGATAAAGCTTTGGTTACAAAAAAAAGTATATATGAGATGATTATCTTTGAGGAATAGTTACTCCTTAAGTCTTTGTATTTTAGCCCCAACAGCTTCTAGTTTCTCTTTAAGCCTATCATAACCACGATCAAGATGATAGATGCGATGTATATCTGTTTGACCATCAGCTATAAGAGCAGCTAAAACTAAAGCACTTGAGGCTCTTAAGTCTGTCGCCATAACATCCGTGCCACTTAAACTATTTTTACCACTTACGGTAGCTATATTTCCATTTAAAGTAATATCTGCACCCATTCTTTGAAGTTCACTAACATGCATAAATCTATTTTCAAAAAGTCTCTCTTCTATTATGGAGACTCCATCGGCTTGAGTTGCTAGAGCTAAAAACTGAGCCTGCATATCTGTTGGAAATCCCGGATACTCTTGAGTTACTATTTTAATCGGTTTTATGGTTTTTGATGGATGTATAGTGATAGTATCCTCTGTAATAGTGAAACTGCTTCCCATCTCTTCAAGCTTGGATATAACAGCTCCAAGATGTTTAGGCTCTACGCTTGTAATAGTAAGTTCTGATTTTGTTATAGCTCCTGCACAAAGGTATGTTCCAGCTTCAATTCTATCAGGAATGATGTAAAATTCATCTATATCTATACCTTTTGCATCTGTTCCATGAATAGTTAAAAATGCAGTTCCTATGCCATCAATAGTAACACCATTAGCATTTAAAATTTCACAAAGCTGAACTACTTCAGGCTCCCTTGCTGCATTTGTGATAGTAGTATTTCCTTTTGCCAAAGCTGCTGCCATAACAATGTTAGCCGTTCCTGTAACAGTTATCTTATCAAAGATAATATCGCAACCTTTTAGACCATTGGGTGCAGTAGCCTCAACATAACCAGACTTAATGTTGATTGTTGCACCCATATGTTCTAAAGCTTTTAGATGTAAGTCAATTGGTCTCTGACCAATAGCACATCCACCTGGAAGAGATATTTCGCAGTGACCAAATCTAGCAAGTATAGGACCTAAAACTAAGATAGAAGCTCTCATAGTTTTTACAATGTCATAAGTTGCTTTTGTTTGGTTTAGAGATGAAGTGTCTACAACTACTCTATCATCTTTAAATTCGCATTTAGCACCAAGATTTGAGAGAAGTTTTAAAAGGGTATTTATATCTGCAACGAGAGGCAGATTTTTTATATTAACACGATTTTTTGCTAAAATAGTCATCGCTATAAGGGGCAAAGATGCGTTTTTAGCACCTGAAATTTTAATTGTTCCATTTAGGGATTTAACACCCTCTAGTTGTAAATAATCCATAATTCTCTCTATCTAAATAAGTATGATATTATATCATTACTCTTAACTGTTTGGAGTGTAATCTTTTAAAAAATTTTCAAATTCATCTTTAGTAACTGCTTTCGAGAAATGATAGCCCTGAAGTTGGTCACACTCCATCTCTTTAAGTAGTTTTACATGCTCCAGAGTTTCAACCCCCTCTGCAACTGTTCTAAATCCAAGTGAGTGAGCCATAGAGATGATAGTTTGAACTATGATTTTGTCTTCTTCATCGCTTGTTATATCCATAACAAATGATTTATCTATCTTAACTATATTCACCGGAAATTTTTTAAGATAAGAGAGTGATGAATAACCTGTTCCAAAATCATCAATGGAGATAGAAACACCGATGTTTTTCATATGCGTAAGTGTTTTGAGTGTTCCTTCAATATTGGACATTGAAAGAGATTCGGTTATCTCAAATTCCAGTTGGGAAGGATCTACTTTGTACTTTTTAATCATTGATGATATAAATGGTATCAAATCGCTATCTTGAAATTGTCTCGC
>JAYELK010000065.1:0-17238 GCA_034717415.1 Campylobacterota bacterium
TTTAGTGTGGCTTTTTCGCTTTAAAGTACCTAATTATAGAGCAATTTGGCTTGTTGTCTAATTTGGTATGGAATTATTGGGGTTTGTTTCTAAAGTTTAAACCACTTGATAGTATAATCTTTTTATGATTACCCAAGATTCTATAGAGGCCTTAAAGGCACAACTTGATGTTGTTGATGTTGTCGGTTCCTATGTTGAATTGAAAAAAGCAGGTGCAAATTTTAAAGCACCATGCCCTTTTCATGATGAAAAAACTGCTTCATTTGTGGTAAGTCCACAAAAACAGATTTATCACTGTTTTGGCTGTTTGCCCCCATATCAAACAATAGTTACTCCGATGGGGTATAAAAATATTAAAGATATTAGTGTTAATGATATAGTCTATAGTGTTGATGGACAAATTACTAAGGTTATTCAAACGCTAGAGCATACAAGTGAGTTTGAGATATTATCTTTTAAAACATCTCTTAGTGCAAAATCTTCATTTTTTACGCAAAATCATGATATGTTAGTTATAAAACAAGAAGATGCTATATCTAAGCTACCATATCTTCGTGTAGAAAAAAGCAGACCTTTAAAATTTTATGGCAGAATTAAAAAGATACAAAGAGATTACAATTTTCAAATACAAAGAGAGTTCGCAAGTAATATTAAAGTTGGCGATTACTTTTTGTATCCAGTAGATAGAGAGATATTGGATATTAAAACTATTGATCTCTCTAAGTTTTACAATAAAAATAAATTTGGTCCAAATAGTGAAAAAATTAATAGTGTAGAGATAAATGAAGAGTTTATGTGGTTGGCTGGGATATATGTTTCAGAGGGAAGTAGCTATCGAGGTGGTATAAAATTTTCATTATCATCAAAAGAGAAAGATTATGCAAAAAAGATAGTCGATATTATAGATAGATTGTTTCATAAAAAAGCAACAATATTTTTTAGACAAGAGCAAAAGAATTCACTAGAAGTTACCGTCTCAAGCACCAATTTACAGTATATATTTGAAGAGTTGTTTAAAAAGAGTGCTAAAAACAAATCTTATCCTTATTGGTTTAACTATTTAAAAATAGATTTAAAAGAAGCTCTTTTTAATGGTTTAATGGACGGGAATGGGTGTTATTCTCGGAGAACATACGATACTGTTAGTGAAGTTTTAGCAGATGAAATTTTAGACTTAACACTTAGTTTAGGAAAATTACCTACATGTAGAGTTTATGAGGCTAAAGTTGATAAAAACGGTGTTAGACATCAAAAAAGTTATACTATTTACTTTAAAAAAAGAGAATCAATAGAGGGTTTTTTTGAGTATATAGATGGTGTTAAATACTTTTTTATGAAAGTAAAAGAGATAGAAAATATAGGACAAGAAGAGTTAGTTTATGATATAACTGTAGAGGATAAAACACATACATTTTTAACCAATCATTTTGCAGTTGGAAATTGTGGGGCTGGTGGAGATAGTGTTAAGTTTGTTATGGAATATGAAAAACTTAACTATCCAGAAGCGTTAGAAAAACTTGCAGATTCATATAACTTTACTCTTGGTTATACCGATAACAAACATAACAAACCTCGCTCACAAGTTATGGATAAGTTAAATGAGTGGTACCAAAATCTTCTTATCTCAAAAGAGACAGCTCTCTCTTACATAAAAGAGAGGGGTATTTATGAGAGTAGTGTTGAGAAGTTTGGTATAGGTTATGCACCAGATTCAAATGCAACTATAAACTATATAAAATCTCAACAATTTCCTTTGGG
Organism: Campylobacterota bacterium; assembly: GCA_034717415.1. GTDB lineage: Bacteria > Campylobacterota > Campylobacteria > Campylobacterales > Sulfurimonadaceae > Sulfurimonas. The sequence continues at coordinate 1,759 of JAYELK010000065.1, forward strand.
TGAAGCTGTTGAAATGGGTGTTATAGGTTATGATGGTGGCAGAAATTTTGCTAGATTTATAGAGCGTATAACTTTTCCAATTCACTCTGCAAATGGCTCTTTAGTTGGCTTTGGTGGGCGAACCATAACAGGACATCAGGCAAAATATGTAAATTCCCCAGAGACACCATTTTTTAATAAATCTCGTCTTTTATATGCTTATCATCATGCCAAACAAGCACTTTACAAAAAGAGTGAGATAATTATAACAGAGGGTTATCTTGATGTTATTATGCTTCATCAGGCTGGATTTGATAATGCCGTTGCTACTTTAGGAACAGCACTGACTCAAGAGCATCTGCCACTTCTTAGAAAGGGTGAGCCAAGAGTTATAATGGCTTACGATGGAGATAAGGCAGGTCGAGCAGCAGCGCTTAAGGCTGCAAAACTACTGAGTGCTTCAGGTTTTAACGGTGGTGTTGTAATATTTGGAGAAGGACTTGACCCTGCAGATATGGTAAATAACGGTTCTATAGAAGAGTTAGCTACAATCTTTAGAGAACCAAAACCATTTATAGAGTTTGTTCTTGATGAAACAATATCTCTGTACAATTTAGCAGACCCAAAAGCAAAAGAGAGTGCTATGCATGAATCTGCGGCATATTTGAAAACTCTCTCTGCTTTGCTTGGGGAGGAGTATAAAAGTTACTTAGCTTCTCGTTTAGGGATAAGTCCATCATTTGTTAGAGTTACTAACCAAACACAAACTAATCAAAACGCTCCTCTTATACAAAAAAACACTCATAAAGATATGTGGGAGTTAAGCCTTGTAAAGACAGCTTTGGAACATCCAAATTTTATAAACCAAATTTTAGATGTGCTTGACCCCTCACTTTTACAGTTTCACTCTTTGGAATTTGCTTTAGCTATCCAAGGAAAAAGAGATGAACCTGTTTTGATGGCAATTTTAATAGATGAGAAAATAGTATCATTAAAAGATGAGGATGCACTAACAGCAGAGTTGGTTACATTTTTATCAAAACACTACGAGAGAGAGTTAAAAAAAATAAATATGCAGACTAATATATCTTTTGAAGAAAAAGCTTTTTATATTCGTAAATTTCGTGGTAAAATTGCACAATTAAGACGAGGTAAACTGGTGACAAACAGATGAAAGCAATAGCACTTTTTAGCGGTGGACTAGATTCCACTCTTGCGATGAAACTTATAATTGACCAAGGTATAGAAGTTATAGCTCTTAATATTAATATGGGTTTTGGAAGTACAGATGATAGACGCGAACATATGCAAAGTATGTGTGATCAAGTTGGAGCAGAACTTAAGATTGTAGATATTCAGAGTGAGTATTTGCAAGAAGTTTTGTTTAATCCAAAGCATGGTTATGGAAAAAATTTCAATCCATGTATAGATTGTCATGCCAAGATGTTTGCGGTTGCTAAAAGCATTATGGAAGCAGAGGGAGCATCATTTCTTATAAGTGGAGAGGTTATGGGACAGCGTCCTATGAGTCAAAACAAAGATTCTCTTCAAACAGTTTTAAATGAGAGCAGTTGTGATGGTATTCTTCTTCGTCCCATGTCTGCTTTGAGGTTGGCTCCAACTATTGCAGAAGAGAAAGGTTGGGTAGATAGAGAAAAGTTGGAGGGGATAACAGGCAGAAGCCGTGACAGACAACTTCAGATGGTAAAAGAGATAGGCTTAGATAACTTTGAATCTCCTGGAGGAGGATGTCTCTTAACCGATGAAAATTTTGCTAAAAAGATGTTTGATTTTATAAAATATGATAAGTTTGAAGTTGGAGATATTCCTCTTATGAAGTTTGGTCGTCATTTTCGTCTGAGTGATGGTGCAAAGTTGGTTATCGGCAGGAATAAAGAGGAGAATGAACATCTTCAAAATATTGGTAATGATAAATATTATCATATTAAAACCGTAGGATTGCCGGGTCCACATGCAATGTTGAGTAAAAATGCAAGTCAAGTAGATAAAGAACTCTCTGCAAAAGCTGTATTGACTTACTGTAAAACAAAGCCGGAAAATAGCTACGCTCTCTCTTTTGATGGAGATGAAGTTCAATCTTCCCCCTTTGATTCAAGAGAAGCTATGAAGCCGTTTACAATTTTATAAATTTTTGGATATACTAAGCAAAATTTCTATATTAGGAGTATTTCTATGGCTGGAATACATTTTACATTTGAAGATTTTAAACAACTTTTGAAACTAAATATAGGTATATCTGATAGACTTGATGAGAATCGTGCTGAGAGTTTTACCCTTTTATATTGTGATTTTTCGGAAGTATCAGAGGAAGTTATTGAAAATTCTTTAGAAGAGATACTTAGAACTTCTGACTCCATAGTGAACAGTGGTTCAGATTACTTTTTTGTTCTGCCATATACGGATAAATATGGTGCAGATATTGTGAAAAAAATGTTTGATGAGTTTTTTGCTAAATTTTTAAGTTCTTTCATGTTAAGTTATCCGGCTGACGGAGAAACGGCGGAAGAGATTTTAGGAAGTATGCAAGATAGTGTAAGTTTCTTTTGTAAAAAGGATTTGCACTCTTTAGATAGATTTGCTAAAGTTATTTAAAACTATAATCTTTTGAGTTTTTATAAAAAGAGATAGCATCTGCTATCTTCTGCTGAGTATATATTTTCTTATCACACACCCACCTACATTTTATACGAGGATTTTGTGAAGCCTCTTCATTTTCAACACTCTTTTTTGTTTCATATGCAGACATATCAAAACTTTTTGATTTTGGAGATTCAAAGGGAGAATCAGCAAATAAAGTAGTAAAAAGTAGTAAAAATATAATCTTTTTCATTCGTATAGTATCGGCATAAAGTTATGGATTTTTAGAGGTACCATTAAAATAATGGAATAATATATGCTTTATTTCTAAAAAACCCCTTTTTACTGGGGATAAATAGGAGAAAAAGATGATTTCATTAGATCTAAAACCTGAAACAACTTCATCTTCCCCCTTGAGTTTGGCTAATTCTGATGAAAAACCAACTCTTAACTTCTCTGAACTTTTAAAGGGAATGAATGCTAAAAAAGATGGCAAAGTCATACAAAATGGCGCTTTGATTCTCTCTTTGGGTAGTGAAGAAAAAGAGGGAAAGAGTCTAAAAACTTCTACAAAAAGTGATGTGTTACTCTCTCTTTTGAAAAATGATGAATCTAAATCTATAGAGGTAAAAGAGCCTTTAGAGATTAACCCTAAACTGACTGCCACACTTAGTGTAAAAGAGTTAAAAGTTTTACTCTCACATGCCAAAGAGTATCTAAAATCTAAAATTGTGCAGAGTGATGATTATAAACAATCCCAAATAAAAGAGCTTCCAAAAACTTTAAAAGGATTAGCTCTTTTAGCTAAAAAAGTTGGTGTGGATGTTAGTAAAATTACTCTCCAAGATGTTCAGCCGGAAGTTGAAACTAAAAAATTAAAAACACAAACGAAAGAATTTAGAGTAGAAAATAAACAACCACAAAACCAAGAAGTTAAAAGACAAGAGCATATAAAAGTTGATGAAAGAAAGATAGAGTTTTCTAAAGAGATAAAATCAACTCCTCTTTTTAAAGTTCAAGTATCCACAGAACATACAACTGAACAATTTGTTCAAACAAAACAGTTTAAAGTTGAAGAAAAAACACCAAAAGAGCGTGCTAATGAGACATTGAAACTTCTTTTAAAAGGGGAAAAACCATCTCAAAGCAATCTATCTTTAACAGCTGATTTTTCTGTTGCAACAGCTAAAGTTATAGCACCGAGTGCTACTTCTGAATCTACAAAGGCTTTAGAATCTCTTCTTCATACACAGAGTGATAGCACTGAAAAAGAGACTCTCTTGGGCGCTACCAATAGTTCTAAAATAGATGGAATTACAACACATAAAGCAGATAGTTTTGAAGTGAAATTAAATGAAGCAAAGCAGATGATCAGATATCTTTCAGCAGATGTAAAAACTGCTATAGAAGATTATAAATCTCCATTTACCAGAGTAAAGATTCAGCTAAATCCACAAAAATTGGGTGAAATTGATTTGACGGTAGTTCAAAGAGGAAAAAATTTACATCTGAATCTGAGTTCAAACTCTACTGCTATAAATACTTTGTCAACGAATGCAAATGAACTAAGAGTGCAACTAAATAACAGTGGAGTTAATAATGCTACACTGAATTTTAGTAATCAATCAGATAGCAACAATCAGTCGTTCGGGCAACAAAACTCTCAGCATGAAAAAGAGGCTCATGAAGAGTATGGGATCCTCCAGCAATTTGAAAATGAAGAAAACAGCGAAGAGATTTTAAGCTCTTTAGAAATTGTAGTTCCAAGCTACGCATAAAGGATAAATTATGGTTACATCAACAACACAAAGTTCAGCGATAGCATCTGCAACAACTACAGCGAATGAAAATCCTAACGGTATTTTAGAAAAAGATGATTTTTTAGAGCTTCTTTTGGTTGAACTTCAACATCAAGATCCAACTGAGCCTATGGATAGTGAAAAGATTTTAAGTCAAACTTCTCAACTAGCTACCCTAGAATCAGCTGAAAATACAAACAAAGCATTAGAAGCACTAGCTGCATCGTTAGGAAACTCTCAACAATTTTCAACCATTGCAGCTATTGGTAAAACAGCAGATTTGGGTAGTAATGCTATAGGGTATGACAAAGGTACAGCAACTACCTTTGAAGTATATTTTCCAGAAGCTATCTCAGAGGGTACAATAGAGATACTTGATAGTAGTGGAGATATAGTGGGTACACTGCCTGTCGGTTCAAACCCTTCAGGAGTTTATCAATTTGATTGGGATGGTACACTTAGCAGTGGGAGCGCGGCAGAGAGTGGCATGTACTATATTACATCAAGTTATAATGACACTAATGGCAATGCCCAAACAACAAGAATGGGAGCCTATCCCATAGAATCTGTTAGATTTGAAGATGGAAATACTCTTGTTAAAGTTGGTTCTAGCTATGTTCCATTAGAAAATATTGTAGAAGTTTATTGATAAAAATGGGCTTTCTGCCGAAGAAAATTATAGGAGGAAATTTATTATGATGACTCAAGCTTTTTATAGTGGTATATCTGGAATAAGAACTCACTCCATGGGTATTGATGCTGTATCAGATAATTTAGCAAATATAAGCACAATTGGTTATCGTGGATACAATATGGAGTTTGCTCCTCTATTTGAAAATATGATAAACAGTGCCAGTACAACAACTTTAGATAGCAGTATCGGTGTTGGTACGAGAGTTCAAGCTACATCTATGATAAATAGTAATGGTTCTTTAATGCTTACAGATAGAAGTACAGATTTGGCTATTGATGGTGATGGATGGTTTGGGGTTCAAAAAGACAATGAACCAGTTTATACTCGTGATGGAAGTTTTACTTTTGATGCAAATGATGATTTGGTAACTGTTGATGGTTTTCATGTTTTGGGAACAATGGGAACAAATATAAATGGCGAAACTCTTAGTGCAGTGGTAGATGAAATACCTCTTGGTAATCTGAATGCTCAAGAAAAGCTTCGTTTTCCCAAATCTCTAACTTATCCTCCAGAGGCAACATCAAATGCCTCTTTTTATGCAAATTTAGGGGTTGATCCAGAACTTAGGACTATTGGTGCTGCAGTAGTTGATCCACAAGGTGTTAAAAACCATCTAAGACTTGCTTTTACGAAAGATCCTCTGCAAAACCCACCTGGTAGTCAGTGGAATGTTACAGCGACAACCCAAACTTTAGAGGGTGATGTTATCTATGATACACAAACAGGAAGAGTAGAGTTTGATGCTGCAGGTGGATTGATTTCAAGTACACTTACTTCTATTGATAACAATGGTGCTAGTGTAGCTATGGATTTGGGTTTAGGTTTTAGTGGGATAGTTGCTATAAATATTCCGGTAGTATCAGGTTCTAGTCAGGCTGACGGTACTATCGGTGGAGACCTTATGGGTTATGAGATAAATGAAAATGCAGAAGTTATTGCAACTTTTACGAATGGTATGCAGAGCAGTGTGGGAAAAATTGCAATATTTCATTTTCAAAATGATCAAGGGTTAGAGAGAATAAGTGGTTCTAGATTTGCCGAGGGTTCAAATAGTGGTGAGCCTATATTTTTCAGTGACGAAAATGGTCAGAATATAATTGGTTCAAGCGTAGTAAATTTTAAACTTGAAGGTTCAAACTACGAAATGACTAGTGGATTGACAGAGCTTATCATTCTTCAAAGGGCTTTTGATGCTAATTCAAAGTCAATTGCTACAGCAGATGAAATGATGCAAAAAGCCTTAAATATGGACGCCTAAAACTTGGAACACTAAATGCTTTTTATCTATACTAATATAGATAAAAAGGACAAGTTATGTTAAAGTCACTTTTCTCCGGTGTATCCGGACTACAATCGCACCAAGTGGCGATGGATGTAGAATCAAACAATATTGCAAATGTAAATACAGTAGGTTTTAAATATTCTCGTGCAAACTTTTCAGACCTTTTGGCTCAAACAAGAGCTATTGCAACAGCTCCTCAAGGGCAACTCGGTGGTAAAAATCCTGTACAGGTTGGTCTTGGTTCAAGCGTATCTTCGATGACACGAATTTTTGCTCAAGGGAGTATTCAAAATTCGGATAAAAATACAGATGTTGCTATTCAGGGTGACGGATTTTTAATAATCTCTCCAGATGGAGGAAATACTTATAAATATACTCGTGCTGGAGATCTAAAGTTTGATGCAGGTGGAAATTTTGTTGATAATAATGGTTATATTTCTCAAGGCTGGTTAAGAGACCCTGTAACAGGTCAGGTTGATTCAACAGCACCAATTACAAATATTAATATCCCACCAGGACTAACTACACCGGCAAGTGCAACAGCAGAAATTGTTTTAAAAGCAAATCTTAACTCTGGCCCACTTGTTGAAAGCTTCTCTCCTGCATATGAAATTTCTTCTACGGGAGGAACATTAGAGCCGGCAGCTGTTAGTAATGGAGTAGCTGTAAACTCTGGAGATATAGGGGTTATGTATAATCCAAATGGTGAAAGATTTGATTTGCAAGAGGGACAAGGTGTTTGGATTTCATATACGGAATCAATTTCTACTGGACATGCAGCAGTAGGTGGAGGTACTGCAGGTACTGCTATGTCTATAGTATTTAATGTTGACCAGGAACTCAGCGAACCCGCTAATCAGGTTACTATAAACGCTGTCGAGGGTGCAACGGCCGCAGATAGTGCGAGAAACCTTGCAGCTGCTGTAAATGCAAGAACATCTATAACAGGAATATCTGCCATTGTAACAGCCGGCGATGCACTTGAGTTAAGAAATAACAACTCTTCTGATGCTGCTTCACATAATATTAATATTGCTAGTCAAACAGGAAATACAGGTATTGATGTTACTCAAGATGTTAGTACTGCAGAGAGATATTTATATACCGAAGGGTCTGGCTCAAATGGTGTAGGGATAGGAGTTTTTGGTAGCCAGACTACATTTAACACTATGGCTGAACTAAGAAATTTTATACAAGAGGATGCTCGTTCTTTAGGTGCGATACCTGGTAATAATGGAATTACAGTAGTTGTAAATAGTGAAGGACAGATAGAGATTGGTAATCCTAATAGTACGGCTGATGATTATAATTTAAATATGCAAGTTACTGGTTACTCTAGTCATATAACTGGGTCAACAGTTGTAAACAATAGTAGATTTACAAATAATATGGCTGTTTTAAATACATCTTTAACTGCTGGGAGTACACGTACAGCATATACGCAGGCTTTTAACTCTGCTTCACACTCTAGCTCTATAGATGTTTTTGATTCTCTTGGTTCAAAACATACTATTAGAATGGAATTTAGAAAAGTTGGTATGACTGATACCTATAGTGAGTGGGATATGATTATTAGTTCTCCAATCACAACAGACTTATTAAATGGTGTAGGACCGTATAATAATGAGATTCATGGGCATATGAGATTTAATCCAGATGGCTCTCTGTTGGATCCAAGACCTACTTTTGTTGAGCTGGATCCAAATAATGGTGCTGCACTTGGACAACATATAGACTTAAGTTTTGGCTCAATTGGTAGCTTTGATGGTATGACAAGTTTTGATAATCCTTCAGCAACTTCTGGTATCTCACAAGATGGTTATACTGGTGGTGATTTAGTTGGTATTAGAATCGATCAGAGTGGTACTTTAGTCGGTTCATTCTCAAATGGTCGTTCTTTTGGCCTAGCTCAAATTGCTATGGCTAAATTTACAAATAATGAAGGTTTATCAACAGAGGGTGGAAATGTTTTTATTCAAACTGCCAACTCCGGTGACCCTATTATCGGTACAGCTGCAACTGCTGGGCGTGGGTTTATACAATCATCTGCACTTGAAGCTTCAAATGTGGATCTGAGTCGTGCCTTAACACAGCTTATTATTATTCAAAGAGGTTTCCAGGCAAATGGTAAAACAATTACCACTTCAGATCAACTTCTTGAGACACTTATCGGACTAAAACGATAATTTTAATTCTATTTTGATATAATTCCTTCAATATTAATGAAGGAATTATTCAGATGTTATTCTCTGCACCTCTCAAATCAAATTCAAAAAAAATCATGTTACTAGGTTCTGGTGAACTAGGAAAAGAAGTAGTTATCGAGGCTCAAAGACTGGGTCTTGAAGTTATTGCTGTCGATAGATATGAAAATGCACCTGCTCATCTCGTAGCACATAGAAGTTTCGTTGTAAATATGCAAGACAGAGATGCTCTTTTAGAGATTATTTATCGTGAAAAACCTGATTATATCTTGCCAGAGATTGAAGCCATCTCTATTGATGCTCTTTTCAAAGCAGAGGCTAAAGGGTTCAATGTTATTCCAAGTGCAGAGGCAGTCAGTAAAACTATGAATAGAAAAAACATTCGTACATTTGCTGCAGAAGTTTTAGACCTTAAAACAGGTCCTTATGAATTTGTAACTACAGAAGATGGATTGAGAAAAGCAGCTCAGCGCATGGGTTTCCCTTGTGTAATTAAGCCTGTTATGAGTTCTTCAGGGCATGGTCAGAGTATAGCAAGAACTATAGAAGATATTCCAGCTTCATGGGTAGAGGCAAAAGAGGCTAGAGGTGATGCAAGTGAGTTAATTGTTGAGGCTTTTGTTGATTTTGATTATGAGATAACTCTGCTTACTGCAAGAAATGGGAAAGAGACAGTTTTTTGTGAGCCGATAGGGCATGAGCAAAAAGATGGTGATTATGTTTTTTCATGGCAACCGATGCAGATGAGTGAAGTAGCAAAGAAAAAAGCTCAAGATATGGCTAAGGCTATTACAGATGGTCTTGGTGGCAGAGGGCTTTTTGGTGTTGAACTTTTTATAAAAGGTGATGAAGTTTACTTTAGTGAAGTCTCTCCTCGCCCACACGATACAGGAATGGTAACTCTCATTACCCAGAGTCAGAGTGAATTTGCTATTCATCTTCGTGCTGTATTGGGGCTTCCTCTTGGTTTTACTTTTTATGGAGATGGTGCAAGTGCAGCATTTAAGTCAGAAGTTCATAACTTTGCTCCTGTTGTAGATATAGATGATACTCTGTTTTCTGATAACAGTTTTGTAAGAGTATTTTCTAAACCTGAAGCTCATAAAGGAAGAAGACTTGCTGTTGCCCTTGTTTTTGATGAAGTTGAAAAAGCATTAGAAAAGTCAAGAGAGTTGATAACTAAAATAAAAGATGTATAAGGAGCAGTTATGGGGGTATTAGCTTATGAAGAACATTATACTTATAAAGATTATGCTTTATGGGAAGGTGATTGGGAAATTATAAATGGTTTTCCGTATGCTATGAGTCCTAAACCTATGATAAAGCATCAAGTGGTTTCAGGAAAAATCTTTAGTGAATTAGATAAGAATAATTGTGAAAAATGTTTGGTTGCTATGGAGATTGATTATAAAATAGCAGATGATACTATAGTTTCACCTGATGTTCTTGTAGCTTGTGGTGATGATTTGGGTGAAAAGTATCTTAAAAAAACTCCTGAGATAGTTTTTGAGATACTTAGTCCATCAACTGCGAAGAAGGATAGAGGTATAAAATATCATTTATATGAGGGTCAAGGTATAAAATACTACACTATAGTCAACTCTCAAATGAAAATAGCTGAAGTTTATAAACTTGTTGATGGTAGATATATCTTAGACAAAGAGGTATCTGATGATGAATATAAATTTAAATTAGATGGTTGTGAGATAGACTTTTTATTTAAAAATATTTGGGTCTAAGGTAGAGATGTGAAAATATCATGGAGATCTATAAAAGCTAGAGATAGATTAATAGCATCAGTGATAGAGAATATCAAATCGGTGAACTAACACTTTTTCTTTCTGCATTTCTTGCGGCTACAATCTTTCCCCTCTCTTCAGAGGCAACTTTTTTAGTTGCTTTGAGTAATGATATGCCCTTGTTTAACGCTCTTTTATCTGCTTTAATGGGAAATGTTTTAGCAATAATCTTTAACTATTTTTTAGGTTATTTGCTTTATGAAAAAACAAAAACAAAATTGCTAAAATCACGAGTTGGAAAAAAGGCTTATAGATATGGTCATCACTATGGATATTATGCTTTGCTTTTATCATGGTTACCGATAGTTGGTGATCCACTAACAGTTGTAGCTGGACTTGTTAGGTTAAAGTTTGTTTGGTTTGTTTTAATAGCCGGAAGTTTAAGAGTAGCAAGATACTACTTTTTAAGTCAAATAATTTAGATTATAAATATCCCAAAAGAGAAATATATGAAAAACAGTGTTTTAGTAATAGGTGCAGGTGGAGCAGGTTTAGTAGCAGCTCTACATGCTTATGAAGCTGGTGCAAAAGTAAGAGTGATAACAAAAGAGTATCCAACAAGAGGTCAAACTTGTATGGCTCAAGGTGGAATAAATGCAGCACTAAGCAATGCAGGTGAAGACAGCATAGAGGCTCATGTTCAAAATACTTTAAAATCTGCCAAGTCAATAGCAAACGAAGAAGCCGTTAGGCTTTTGTGTGATAGTGCGCCTAAAGCTGTGGAGTGGTTGGACTCTATCGGGGTCTGTTTTTCTCGAACAAAAGATGCAAAAATTGCTCAAAGAACTTTAGGAGGTGCATCTGCTCCTCGTGCTTGTTACGCGCAAGACTACACAGGTCTTAAAATCCTTCATACTCTTTATGACAGATGCTTGGCATGTGGAATTGAGATACTTAACGAGAAGTATCTGCTGGATTTTATAACTAACGAAAATAGTGTTTGTGGGGCAACTGTTTTAGATATTCGCTCCGGAGAAGTTGAGAGTTATGAGAGTGCTTCTGTTATAGTTGCAACAGGTGGTTATGCAAGGATTTATGACAGATATTCAACTAACTCAACAGCTTCAACTGGAGATGGAATATCTGCTGCAATTAGAGCAGGGGCAAGAGTCAGTGATATGGAGTTTATACAGTTTCATCCTACAGCACTAAAAGGTTCTTCTATCTTGATTTCGGAGAGTGCAAGGGGTGCAGGTGGGTATCTGTTAAACTCTAAGGGTGAGAGATTTACCAATGAGTTGGCACCCCGTGATGAAGTCTCCCGTGCTATTCATGATGAGATGCTAAAAGGCGAAGATATATTTATCGACATCAGACATCTTGGAGAGAAGTTTATAGATGCAGAACTTCCTCAAGAGAGAAAACTGGCAAAGCTTTATGAAAGCGTTGATCCTGTTTATGACCTTGTACCTATAAAACCGTCTGCTCACTATACTATGGGTGGAATAGAAGTAGATAGTGAATCATCTACAAAAGTCAAAGGGCTTTATGCTGTTGGAGAGTGTGCAAATCACAGAGTTCATGGGGCTAACCGTTTGGGTGGAAATTCACTTTTAGAGCTTGTTGTTTTTGGAAAACAGGCGGGGATTAATGCTGCAGAGTATGCTAGTAAATGTCCAGATACCCAACTAGGCAAAGAGCAGAAACCTATAGATGAAAAATTTATATCAGAGATAAAAAAGTTTTCTAATGAGATAGACTTCTATGAAATTAGAGAGCGGCTCGGTAATCTTTTTTATAAAGATGTTGGAATTTCAAGAGATAAGAAGAGTTTAGAGAGAGCTTTGGATGAGCTAAAAGGTTATTTGGGCAGATTGGCTCAGATGGGTGTTAGTGATAGTTCTAAACTCTATAACACAAACCTTATAGAGTTTTTAGAGTTTAAAAATATGTTAGAGCTCGGCAGATTGATTTTAAAGGGAGCTATATCAAGACAAGAGAGTCGAGGTGCTCACTTTAGAGTGGATTTTCCAAATGAAGATGAGAAGTTTGCAATGCATACGATAGTAGATAAAAATGGAGTAGTGTCATGAGGATTTCAATTCAAAGACAAAGCATAGAAAATTATGAAGTAGATAAGCAAGATACTACACTTTTAGCTGTTTTAAATGAGATAAAATCGACTCAAGATGCAACGCTAACCTTTGCTAGTGGGTGTAGAAGTGGTGTTTGTGGAAGTTGTTCTGTTCGCGTAAACGGTAGAGAGGTCTTAGCATGTGGACATAAAGTTCAGGATGGTGATTTTGTAGAGCCACTTAAAAATGTATCTGTTATTCGTGATTTGGTTGTAGATATGGATAGAGCTTATGAGTTTAATTTTAAAGCAAAAGCTTGGTTAGATTCAGATGCCAAGACACCATCAATAACTCAAGAAGATGAAAAGATAAATGAAGTTCAAAGTGACTGTATTTTGTGTGGTTCATGTTATAGTGCTTGTCCTGTATATGCAGTCAATGACGAGTTTTTAGGACCATTCTCACTAACTAGAGTTTGGAAATATGTTAGTGATAAACGAGAGAGTGGCAGCAACTCTAAGATAGAAAATATTCAAACAAATGGTGTTTGGGATTGTACTCTGTGCAATGAGTGCAGTCTTGTTTGCCCACAAGGAATTTCAAGTAAACTAGATATAGAAAAGCTTCGTTCAAAATCTGCAATGCAGGGATATAATGACCCAAATTTTGCTAATTTCGGTGGTGGGTTTGGTTTTGATGGAAGCCCTAGTTTTTAACACTTCTCTCAATTCCACATGCCATGTGGAATTAAAACAACTAACACACTTTTAAAATATGTTATACTTAGTTATATTGTTATAAAAAAGGTTTTAATATGGCTAAAGAACACTCGTTTGATATTACGGCAAAAATAGATATGCAAAATTTTAAAAATGCTATCAATCTTGTAGATAGGGAAGTTTCTAATCGCTATGATTTTAAGGGTACGACCTATGAAGTTACGCATAATGAAAAGGCAAAAACTTTAGTTTTAATAGCTTCAAGCGACAATAAACTTGATGCTCTAAAAGATATAGTTATAGCAAAATTTTTAAAGCAGGGTCTCTCTTCAAAGGTTTTGGATGAACTTAAAGTTGAAGATTCTTCGGGTGGAAATAGAAAAGTCACATTTAAAGTTGTTGATTATATAGAATCAAAAGAGGCTAAAAAAATAACTGCTGATATAAAAAAGATGAAGCTAAAAGTAAACGCCCAGATAGAGGGTGATTCTATTCGTGTAAAAGGTGCTAAGCTTGATGACTTGCAAAAGGTTACCTCCATGGTTCGTGAGGGTGAGTGGGAAGCTCCTCTTGTTTTTGAAAATATGAGATAAACAGGGGTTCACATGCCAAAGATGAGTATAAATGATGCTGCAGAGTATTTTGGAGTATCTAAAGAGGCTATACATAATCGAGTAAGACGAAACTCTTTGCAAAGTGTTGTAGAGAATGGGGTTAAGTTAGTCATTGTTGATAAGGTTGCTCCTTCCTCTAGGGGAAATAGCAGGGGGCAGGTTAAAAAGAGTGTTGTCTCTCATAGTGATAGATATTATAAACTTTTAGAAGAGCAAAATGCCACGCTTCAAAATAGAGTGGAGGTGTTGGAGGGTGAAACTCGACTTCTAAGGGATCAAAAAGAGCAGATGCTTATAGAAGAACGCATAAGAATTGAGCAGATTTATAGAGATAAAGATGAGCAGTTGAAAAATATACTTAGTTCTTTTTCATCTAAATTTATGTTAAACACTCCTCTTGAGGAAGCCGAAGAAGTAGAACATTTAGAAGCAGAAATAGAGATAGAAAAAGAGGATAAACATAAAATCTTATCTTTAAAAAAGTATCTAAAAAATGCTAAAATTTCTAATAAAAAAAGTCAAAAAATTAAAACTCTATTTAAAAAAAGAGCTAAAAAAGATGACAGAATTATTACTCTAAAAAACAAATACTATATGGATACTCTTAAGTATGATTATAGTGATTTGTTAAAGTAGTTTTTATAGGTCTTCAGTTTTGAGTCTAAGACCTTTTACATTTGTGACTGGATAAGAGTAGGCTATTCCCTCACCATCTCCGGTAATATCTAGTTTTTTCATTATTTTTTTGATAATTTTTGAAACTTTTTTAGTTGATACAATAAACATTAGGTTTGAATCCGTTGATTCACTATGAAGTCTGTTGTAGAAGTTGCTCATTTCTGCCAAGCCCATTCCGTGAGCTGTCATAATAGTTACCCCTCTAGCACCTGCTTCTTTTGCTGCTAAAAGAGCCTCTTCTTCTTTATCGTGAGGAACTATTACATGTACTGCAGAAAAGGGCATAATATAAGAGTGTCTTTTGTGTGTCCCGTCGACGCGAACCGTTGATAGACCCATATCCTCTGCATCTTCAAGAGCATGACGAAGCTCATCCATGTGAATCTCTTCAAGTTCATGCTCACCTTTAACCCCCATTTTTTCAGTAACTATACCATAGAGCATAACAGTAAGCATTGGAAACAGGGATGCAAAAGCGATAAGTCCAAAGCCGTCAATAAGTGGATCACGACCATCTATATTTGTTGCAAGACCAAGACCAAGAGCTGCAACAAGTGGAACGGTTACGGTTGAAGTTGTAACTCCACCACTATCATAAGCTATAGGAATTATATATTTTGGAGCGATAAAAGTAAGAACTATAACTAGCATATAACCAGCCATAATGTAATAAACAATTTCACCACCAACTACAATCCGATAAGCACCAAGTGAGATACCGATAGCAACACCTAGTGCAACAAAGATACGAAGCACAAAGTCATTTATCTTTCCATCACTAATCTCTTTTGCTTTTTTGGCAATAGCCGTAAGCGAAGGTTCTGCCATGGTTGTTGAAAAACCGATAGCAAAAGCAAAGCTATAGATAATAATATTGTTATCATACTGAGTAAGCTCAAAAGCCATAGTCTCACCAAGTGAGAAAAGCCCCATCTCTAAACCGATAATAAAAGCATCAAGACCGAGGATTACAAGCCCAAAACCTATAAGAACTTCTTTTAAATTTTCAATAGGTTTTTTAAGTATAATATATTGAAAAAATAGAATTATAGCCAGTATGGGTATAACATCTCCGATAACAGCAAGTAGCCCTTTTAGT
>JAYELK010000066.1:0-3397 GCA_034717415.1 Campylobacterota bacterium
AAGTTTTTGTTTTAAAATATCACAAGCAAGAGTAGTAGGCTCTATGATGATTATCTTTTTATCAGGATTTTTTAATTTATATAGTATCGCTTTTAAAAGAAGAGCATCTGTTTTTCCCGAACCACTCTCTCCATAGATAGTTTGATGACCTTTTATCTCTGTGTCTATAAAATCTATCTGTTGTGAGGTTGCTAGATGTAAAGTATCATCATCTGATATTATAAGATATTGTATCAGTAGATTACCCATTATGTGGGCTACATCCGGTAGAGGAGTTTTCGGTTCTTCTACATCTTGAAGATTATTTAATATATCCTCTTTTGATGAGTCACTAAAGATAATTCTGTTTTTTGGCAGAAGTTCTTGTAGTGAAATATCTAAGTGTTCATATTTTTCAACACTTAAATTTTCCATTAGTAGAAAGTTAAATATCGCTACACCGTCGCTATGTGTCAGTTCATTAAATTTTCTTCGTATGATATTGTGTACTCTGTCGAAGGCTAAAGTTTTATCTGATGTTTTTTGATTTTGTGATTTTTTAGCAGTTGAATTTTTAAGTTCATCATAGTTCCAATTTTTATACTCAAAAATATATATCCCATGGTTTGGATCTAAAATTAGCAAAGGAATAAAAAAGCTGTCTGCATGATGATATATAGTGATGTTTTCATAGACTAAAAGAGCGTTTTTATCACAAACTTCTTTTAAATTGTTAAAAACATGTGAATCTGTTAAATCGTGAGTGGAATTCCTGTTTTTAAATAAGGATAGGTTCATATAGAAGAATCGATATTGTCGCAATAACTTGCGACAATATTAGAAATTATTTGCCAGCAGCTACACGGTCTTTAAGACCTTTACCAGCTTTAAATTTAGGAACCATTTTATCTTGAGTAGTGTATGTTTTGTTAGTGCCTGGAACTTTACCACTTTTACCTTTTTGAAGTGCCGCAGAAAAGCCACCAAAACCAACTAAAGATACATCTTCTTGTTTAACTAAAGCCTGAGTTACAGCTTCTGTAAATGCCTTTATAGCCGCTTCAGCTTCAACTTTAGTTTTATAGTTACCACTTGCTTGTACTAATTCAACGAATTGCGCTTTGTTCATGAATATACCCTTAGATAATAAAATTTTCCGAAATCATTTCAGACAAACCCCAACAGACTCTATCTTGAAAATAATTCAGCTATGGACACTTTATAGTTTATTTGCTTAAATATTTCTTCTTTTTGCTTAAAATTGTAATAAATTGTGATAATTTACCCTCTCGAAGTCCCAATTTTGCCCGTTTTAACAGACTACTCATAGGAAGACTTATATTTTTTGACATATGAAATTTAGCTCCATTTGAATGAATAGACAAAAAAACATCTTCCAATCCATCTCTTTCTTGTTTTGTTAAAGTACCCATTTAAGTATCCAGCCTGTTTATTTTTCTAACTGCTCTTATAATCTCGTCATCTTCTAGTTTACCAAGCATTTTTATAACTGTAGAGGCAGCTTGTGGTTTAGCTCGTCCCAATTTCCAGTCTTGATATGTTCGCATAGAGATACCAAGTGAAGAAGCCATATCTTTAAGAGATATTTTTTTTCCATTGTTTTGTGACTCTAGCGAGTTATGAAGTATATTAAAGAGATCATCGATTTGCATAAAGAATTGTACGGAATAAATACTTAAATATACATTTTATTTTACTAGATATACAATTAAAATGATTATTTAGTATAAATATATACTTATATATAAATTAAATATATTATTATAATATTTATATAGAATAAAATACACGGAAATCCGTGTAAAAATTAAATCAAAATACTTAAGCAATAAGGCATAAGTATTTTGATTTAATTTAAAGTGATTGTTTTATTGACTGGATGGAGGGTTATTTTGTCTTCATCCAGTTCTAAGTAGAATGGTTCATACTCTCTAGGGGATGTTTTGTAGATTAACTCATCTCCACTGTTTAGTGCAAAGATAATTGTATTGAGTCCAGTAAGAGGTTTTTCTATGGTGATTGTTGCATCTTTACTAGAACTTTTAATGCTGTTCCTTCCATCTATAAGTACTCTTATTTTTTTCTTTATAGGATCAACTTGTGATATATCATGTCTCTTTGCCTCTTCTAAAGAGTATTTCAAATCTTCTATATCATCTTGGATTAGGTCTATTTTAGAGTTTAAGATAGGTATATCTTTATAATTGATTTTAAAGATATTGTCTTCACCACTTACGAGTCTGATTTTAATAGAATTAGAAGCATATACTTTAAGATTGTTTTTCACATGCCCAATAGTAACATCTTGTGCATATATAGTTCCTCCAAGGGATGTTTCAATTTCTACACTTGTTGCATGGACTTCTCCACCTTCAAGTAGAGTTATTTTAGCATTGTGGCATCTAAGAGTTCCTTTATGCCTATTTATTTTTGCTGTTCTGGCAAACTGAGTAGAGCTTTTGTGAGTTGCTCCATCTAGTTGCAAGTTTACTGCTTCTAAGATGCTATTTGCTCCTATATGACCATTTACATGAATAGTTTCTGAGGTAAGTTCAACTCCTTCACCAATACTATCTTTTGTAGTGTCGTTTTGAGAGATATGTACTTCTATATTATTCACTTCTTCTTTAGTTACAGAATCTTCAATTCGAGAAAGCTTGGATAGTTCTACTTTATTGCTAACAGTAAGTTTTTTGTTGATAAAAGTAACAAAACCTTTTTTCTTACTTTTATATAGTTTTTTCTTTTCGTTCTCTTTGATAATAATACTGTCACTATCTATATCAGCATCTAAATCATGTTGATTATCTCCATGATCGTTATCTATAGATGTTCCATAGGCATTTAGACCATTTTTACCAAAAATTGGTTTTGTAAATTCAACAAGCACTTCACCACTCTCTACTTCTATAACTCTTTTATTGTTTTCTTTGTTTTGAAAGTGCATGATTAGACTACTAGCTTTTGTAATCTCTGGCTCAACACCTTCAAATAGAGGAATTCTAATCCGTTTTGTAAACTTGCCTCCGTAGATATGTTTTACAAACTTTTTGAGTATATTTAGCATTGAAACATCGAAAATACCGACCAATATTCCATGTTTGGCTTTTATTTTATTTAATTCTTTGATTAGGAGGATATAAACTTCTTTAGGCTTTAACTCTTTATATGGTATTTTAGAATCTGGATGAATAATGATTTTAGGATTTGCAGAAAACTCTCCAAAATCTATGCTCTGTTTTAGTTTTATTTTGTGTGTTGCTTCTGCTTTTACTGTTATGGTGTAGCGTTGCTGAAATTCAACATGCTCATTTAAAATTTTATTTTTGTCTTTGTATATGCTGTTTACATCTTCGTTTAAAAGTTCAAATTCGCCAGAAGCAGCCGTCTTAATAAG
>JAYELK010000067.1:0-3350 GCA_034717415.1 Campylobacterota bacterium
AATTCTTCTCGTGTTGGAAAAAGTTACACCCGTTAGGTGAAAGTTATGAGTGTAGCTTTTTCGCTTGTAAGTACCTAATTATAGAGCAATACAGCTTGTTGTCTAATTTGGTATGGAATTATTTGGAGAAAATAGATTAAATCACTCTTTTTTGATATACTGTTATCATGAGTACAGCACTTGATAGATTAAAAAAATTGACAACTAAAATCTCTAGTTATGAGATGGCTCGAAAAGATAATCTTAAAATTTTAAAAAAGTTATATAGTGAAGTTGGCGTAGATAAAAAGGTGGAAGAGTTTTCATCACTTTTTGATTTTAAAGCCATAAACCTTTCAGGTGCATCACTTCTTAGTGAAAATTTAGGTGAGATTAGAGAGGGCAAATACCTTCAAATACTGGCTATATCTTACGATAAAGATGCAATACTAAAGAGTAAAAATATCTCTTTGGGTTATTTTGGAAGAGTAGAGAGTGTGGATGTAGAGTTAAAAGACAGGATAGTAGAATTTATAATTCGTTATAGATTTGAGAAGAGTTTTATGACACTGCAACACTATTATGAGATATTAGAGCCATTTAAAAAAGATGAGTAGATTTTACCTTCTTTTATGGTTGCATTGGGTTGTAAGATTAACTCTTTGTAGTGTCTTGTTAGCATCAGCAACTTCTTGCGTCGTTACAATTTTTATATATTTTTCACAAGGTATGCCTCCTTTAGGTGGTGAAATATTAACAGCACTTTTTGATATATTTAAATTCTGGTTTCAAATTTTTTGGAGTTTAGCACTTCTTGTAGCCCTTTTTAGAACTCTAAAATATATCTTCAACACTCCACATGCCGGATATGAGTTAAAGCTTATGGCATGTGGAAGTAGTGAAGTTTTGCAAAATATCGGTTATGGTGATTTAGTGAAAGTTTGGAGAAAATGGTTTATGCTTCTTGTCTGGTTAAGTGGGGCAATTATGATTTTAGCTTTGGCATTTACATATTTTTTCACCTCTTTTGACGGTGTTTTTGAGTGGTTTAGTATCTACTGGTTATTTGGTTTTATTTTAATCGCCGGATATTTTTCTTTTATACTTTTAGGTGCAAGATGTAAAAAAGTTAAAGTAGTCAAATGTTGATTTTTTTAGATTTGGAGACGACAGGTCTGCAACAGAATGATAAAATTTGTTCTATTGGTTTAATAGCTGTTGATGACTCTGAAATAAGTGTTAAATATGACTTAATCAATGAGGGTAAAAAAATCCCGTCTCAGACTTCATCTATACATCATATCACCAACGAGATGATTAAAGGCAAGCCAAGATTTGAAGATAGTGAAACTTATAAATTTCTACAACTGCATAATCATGAAGACTCAACTCTAATAGCTCATAATGTAAGATTTGATCTGAATAATCTCTTGGCATGTGGATTTGAGTGGCAGGGCAGGGTCATAGACACTCTAAGAGTCACAAAACATTTGATACCCGAGTGTGAACGCTTTTCACTGCAGTTTTTAAGATATGAGTTGAAACTTTATCGCGTTGAAACACAAGAAGCCTTGGCATGTGGAATGAATGCAAATATTGTCTCTCATAACGCTTTAGATGATGCTTTGATGGTAAAACTACTATATACCTATCTTTTAGATATTTCATCTTATAAAGAGATGATAGAGTTAAGTTTTAAAAATGTACTACTGCAAAAACTAGAATTTGGTAAACATAGTGGTAAATATATAGAAGAGGTTGCGATGAATGATAGAGGATATTTAGAGTGGATGTTGGGCAATATTATGGATTTAGATGATGATTTAAGATATAGTATCACTTATTATTTACAAGGATAATTTTTGAAGATAGCAGTTGAATGTAAATCGCCACTATTACAGAAGTCATTAGAACTTTTTTTATCGCCTTTTTTAACTTCACTTAAGCAGTGTGACATAGTTGTCAGAGATGAAAAGTGTCTAAATGATGTCAAATGTTTCTATATTTCTAATGATAAAAGAGCAGATTTAATTAAGCCATTTTCAAAATCTCAGCTTATTTTGGCACTTGAAAATAGATATAAAAGTATGGTTAGTGATGATTTGATCAGTAAAGATGAAGTTCAACCGATAGAAGAAGACCCTCTTGACTTTGACATCTTGGAAAAACGCATAGATTTTTTAACAAGAGAGTACAAAGAAAATATTTTAAAGGCTGTAAGAGCATTTTATGAAAAGTAAACCGATAACAAAAAAAATTATATCCGGTAAGTTTAAAGGAAAAACACTCTCTTTGCCATCAAAAACAACAACAAGAAGTTCAAAAAGCATAGTTTTAGAGTCATTTTTCAATACTATCCAGTTTGAGATTATAGATGCTTTGTTTGTTGAGGTTTTTTCTGGAAGTGGTTCCATCGGACTTGAAGCACTGAGTCGTGGGGCTAAAGAGATAATCTTTATGGAAAGAGATAGAGATGCGCTTGGAGTGTTGAAACAAAACATTGCACTAACAGACCCAATGGCATGTGAAGTTTTTAGTGGTGACAGTTTTGAAAATATAAAAGTTGTTGTTAAAAAACTAAAGAAAAAAAATGAGAGTGCATACTTCTACATAGATCCACCTTTTAGTGTTCGAGAAGGTATGGAAGATATTTATGACAAAATGATAAAAATGATAGCCTCACTTCCAAAAGAGGTTGTGAAGTTAATCATCATAGAACATATGACAGGTTTAGAGATTCCACATCTCATAGGTTCATTTGAAGTTATTAAATCTAAAAAGTTTGGAAATACAAGCTTAACTTATCTAAGCACTTCTCAAAGCACTATTTAAAAGCATTTTTATATAAGATTGATAGGGTACATCCATGGCATTTGCTTTTATTTTAAGTTCTTCTATCATATCAATAGGCAGTCGTAATGATATACTTTTTGTAGTTTTTTTTAGATTGGTAAATCTAACTTTTTTAGCTCTGTCTAAATCAAAATATTCGGCACTATCATGTGTGTCCCAAAAGGTGCTTTCTTCCGATTCGTTTTTAAAAGTGGGAATCTCTTTAAGCTTTTTCATAAACTTTTTTCTCCTTTTTGCTCATTGTTCTAGCAGATATAACTCTTATTTTATTTTGGCGTAGGGTAAAAATAACACTTACTAAGTCATCCATATCATTTTTACCAAGTGCTAAACATCTACACTCACTATTTGAATGATTAAAGTCCTCTGCAATAAGTAAAGGTTCATTAAAAAACACCTCTTCAATCATTGTCCATTTTAAACCGTGTTTATTTTCATTTTTATGAATATTTCCTTCATCCCAATCAAAACCAACAATATTCTCAATATCCAAACAATCAAATTGCATTTTTATCCTT
>JAYELK010000068.1:0-3298 GCA_034717415.1 Campylobacterota bacterium
CGGGGGGAATTGTTACAAAACTAAAAGCAGCTGAATATATTATGAACAAAGGTAGAGAGATGTTTTTATGTAATGGGTATGACCTCTCAGCTGCTAGAAGTTTTTTAATAGATGGCGTTCACAATAAAGGAACTTTTTTCACAACAAAAAAACAAGAGAAAAAAGGTAAATAATGACATTAACATTTATAGGTAACGGCAATATGGCACAAGCTCTTATAGAGGGTTTAGTATCTTACTATGAGATAGAAGTGATAGGAAGAAACAAAAAATCTCTCCAAGCACTACAGAAAAAACTTCCTCAAATCACTACAAGAGTCTTAGCAAAAAAAGAAGATATTAGTGGGAAAAACATAGTTTTATGTGTTAAACCCTATTCTCTCCCAGACTTAGCTCCAAAGTTAGAGGGAAAAGCGACCTCTCTTTACTCTGTTTTAGCAGGAACATCTATAGAGAGTCTGAAATCTCAGATTAAATCTAAAAAGTACATTAGAACTATGCCAAACTTAGGGGCAAGTCATCTTAAGTCAATGACAACAATTACTGGAGATATTGAGCTCAAAGAGAGTGCCTTAACTATCTTTGATGAGATAGGAAGAACTCTTTGGCTAGCAAGTGAGAATGAGCTTGACATCGCTACTGGTGTGGCTGGAAGTGGACCTGCTTACTTAGCACTTATAGCAGAAGCATTAGCTGATAGTGCTGTAAACCAAGGACTTAAACGCGAAGATTCTCAAATCTTAGTCCAAGGTCTTTTTGAGGGTTTTGCACCACTCTTAGCAAATGAAAATCCAGCACAGATAAAAGATGGCGTTATGAGTCCAGGTGGAACAACAGCTGCGGGATACGCTGCACTAGAGAGATGCAATGTTCGTTATGGAATGATGGAAGCAGTAAGCGATGCTTATAAAAAAGCAAAAGAGTTAAAAGTAAAAAATTAAAACAAAAGGAAACTAATGAAAAATATAATAATTAAATCTGGACTCTCGATATTGTTAACTATATCTACACTCAATGCAGGATGGAGTTTAAAAGTAAATGAAAACACATCTTACAAAGCTACAGTAGTGCCAAAAAAAATGAGTGTCGATGAGAAAAAACAGCGCTTTCGTGATCTTGTTGTACCGGCAGTAAATAGTGTGTATGCAGACTTAGATAAGCAATACAAAGAGGTAAAAAAGATAGTTAATGCTGGAAAATCTAATGCAAAGATTGAGAAATTGATGAAATCATACAGTGCAAAAGATAAACAAGACTTACTAAAAAGACTCAAACCTCATGCGAAGAGCGTAGCCATAGCACAAGCTGCAATGGAGAGTTCATGGGCAACTTCAAGATTTACAAGAGTTGCTACAAACCTTTTCGGCGTTTGGTCATTTAACAAACATGAACCACGAGTAGCAGCAAGTCAAAAACGTGGCAATAAGACTATATATGTAAAAAAATACAATAGTGTTAAGGCTTCTATTCGTGATTACTATAGAGTTCTTGCGACTGGTAGAGTTTTTGGTGGATTTAGGGATGAAAAAATGAGAAGTAATGACCCATATAAACTCGTAAAAAAACTGGATAAATATTCTGAAAAAGGTGCTCTTTATGGTGAAGAGTTGACTTCAATGATAAAATACAATAGATTTTATAAATTTGACTAAGGAAAATAAAATGATAAAATTAGAAAATATATCGATGGTTAAAGAGGCAAATATGTATCTAGATGGAAAAGTTGCTAGCAGGACTATTTTTTTACCAAATGGAGATAAACAGACTTTAGGTGTAATGCAACCAGGTGAATATAGGTTTGATACAAAAGAGGCGGAAATCATGGAGATGATGAGTGGAGAGCTAGAGATACGACTAGCGAACGAAACAGAATTTAAGCAGTTAAATACGCCTGAGAGTTTTAATGTACCGGCTAACTCGTTTTTTGATCTTAAAGTTAAAACTGTTACAGATTACTGCTGCAGTTATATAGAGGCATAATATGGAAGAATTTTTAAAAGAGGCAAAAAGCTCAAGTAGAGTTTTATCCACTTTAAGTGGGCGTGAAAAAAACAGAATTTTAAGAGAGATGGCTCAGGCACTCAGAGATAATGCTGAACCCTTAATAAAAGCAAATCTTCTTGATATGAATGCGGGAAAAGAAAACAATCTCTCATCAGCACTTATGGATAGACTTTTTTTAGATGAAGCTCGAATAGATGCTATGGCAGTTGCTATTGAAGAGATAGCTGCACTTAAAGAGCCTGTTGGTCGCGTTCTTGATGGTTGGGTTACAGAAGATGGGCTTAAGATGGAAAAAGTCTCTATTGCTATCGGTGTTATAGGGATAATTTACGAATCCCGTCCTAATGTCACCTCCGATACAGCAGCATTATGCTTTAAAAGCTCAAATGTTTGTGTTCTTAAAGGTGGGAAAGAAGCAGAATACTCAAACAAATCCATAGCTAGCATCTTACAAGGAGTATTGGTTGACAATGATTTACCAACAGCTTTAATCTCTTTAATCCCTGATTCTTCAAGAGCTGGTGTTGATAAGCTTATCAAAATGGATAAATATGTTGACTTAATCATTCCTCGTGGTGGTGCTGGGCTAATTAAACATGTAAGTGAAAATGCAACTGTTAGTGTTGTAAAACACGACAAAGGACAGTGTCACACGTATATAGACAAAGATGCGAAACTAGATAACGCAATAGCTATTGCTATAAATGCAAAAACGCAAAGACCAGGTGTTTGTAATGCAATGGAAACACTTTTAGTAGACAAAGCAATTGCAAACGATGCTCTTCCTAAAATTAAGTTAGCGTTCGATGAAGCAGGCACCGAGCTTAAAGGGTGCGCAGATACACAAGGGCTTATCGCAGTTGCCAATGCAACAGATGAAGATTATGACACTGAGTATTTAGCCAACATTTTAAATATCAAAATAGTAGATGGTGTTGAAGGGGCTATAGAGCATATCGTAAGATTTACCTCAGGTCACTCCGAAGCTATTATTACAGAAAACATTACAGCCGCAGAAAACTTCTTAAACTCTATAGATGCAGCAGCAGTATATGTAAATGCTTCTACAAGATTTACAGATGGTGGTGCTTTTGGTTTTGGAGCAGAGGTTGGAATAAGTACAAATAAGCTTCATGCTCGTGGACCTATGGGGATAGAAGGTCTAACTACTTATAAGTTTAAGATTTATGGTAGTGGGCAGGTTAGAGCTTAAGTTTTACAGTGTAAAATATACTGAAAGTTAAAAATAACATTAACAATAAAATTGAATATGGAGAGATATATGGGTACTTTTG
>JAYELK010000069.1:0-16692 GCA_034717415.1 Campylobacterota bacterium
AACTATTGGAGTTGAAAAGATGTAAAGTCTAATTCTCTAACCTTTTTAGGTGCATCTGGATTTAAAAAAAGATGAAATTTTATGAATTTGGAGGTGTGGGGAATGTTATGGAATTATTTGGGTTTAATACCCCTACAAACGACTATGTGATACAATACCCAATTTTAATTACATTTAGTGTAAATGGTTTTAATACCCCTACAAACGACTATGTGATACAATCAGAACCAATATCTCCAGAACCAGTACCTCGTTTTAATACCCCTACAAACGACTATGTGATACAATTCATTATTTAACCTTTTTACTAAAACCTAAGTTTTAATACCCCTACAAACGACTATGTGATACAATCTACTAGACGAAATGAGTAGAAGAGCCACAGTTTTAATACCCCTACAAACGACTATGTGATACAATTGAAAATGTGGGCATAAACGAAGTGCGTGTGTTTTAATACCCCTACAAACGACTATGTGATACAATTTTGTTTCTTTTTTTTAAACTTTTAATTATTTTATCAGTAAATTAGATATAATTTCAAATAGTAAAAGAAGGATAAGAGTTGTCAGATAAACAAGATAATGATTTTGAAAATGCAGTAAAAACTATGATGCTTCATGTTGGTGAAGACCCAGAGAGAGAGGGGCTTGTAAAGACCCCAGAGAGAGTAAGAAAAGCTTTTGAATTTATCTATGGTGGATATAATGAAAATCCAACAGAGATCTTACAAAAAGCACTCTTTACAAGTTCAAATGATGAGATGGTTCTTATAAAAGATATAGAGTTTTACTCTACTTGTGAGCATCATCTTCTACCTATTATTGGGCGTGTACATGTTGCATATATTCCAGATGGAAAGGTAGTGGGACTCTCTAAAATTCCTCGTGTGGTCAATGTTTTTGCTCGTCGTATGCAGATTCAAGAGGAACTTACAGAACAGATTGCAGATTCTATAATGGACACAATAGAGCCAAAAGGTGTAGCTGTTGTTATTCAAGCTAGACACATGTGTATGGAGATGCGAGGAGTAGAGAAGATTAACTCTACTACTACTTCTTCTGCTCTTAGAGGTCTCTTTAAAAAAGATCAAAAAACAAGAAGTGAATTTTTCTCTCTTATTAATTCACCTACGGGTACGCGTTACTAATTTCACATGCCACTATCATCATTGAGAGAAAGAATCTCATCAAAAAATCACTCAGTAGCATTTGGCGAAGTTATAAAGATTAATGCTACTGTTGTAACTGCCAAAGGTCTCAAAGTTAGCATTAGTGATATGGTTAAGTTGATCTCTAATGAGACAGCTCAAGAGACTTTGGGAATGGTTACAGAGATAGATGGGGAGACTTTTTTTATAACTCCTTTTAGTTTTGTCGAGGGATTTTGTTCCGGAGATAAAGTCTTTTTAGATTCTACCGGTATGAATATTCCTGTGGGAGAATCTCTTCTTGGTCGTGTGGTTGATCCATTTATGAGACCTATTGATGGCAAGGGCAATATAAATAACTCAAAACTTTCTCCAATTATAAAAGCTCCTATTGCTGCTATGAAACGGGGTATGATAGATGAAGTTTTTAGTGTCGGTGTTAAAAGTATAGATGGACTTTTGACATGTGGAAAAGGGCAAAAGCTAGGTATATTTGCCGGAAGTGGAGTTGGAAAATCTACTTTGATGGGTATGATTGTAAGAGGTTCAGTTGCTCCCATAAAAGTTGTAGCCCTTATTGGTGAGAGGGGCAGGGAGGTACCTGAGTTTATAGAGAAAAATTTAGGTGGCAACTTAGAAAACACTGTAATTATTGTAGCAACTTCAGATGATTCTCCTCTTATGAGAAAGTATGGAGCTTTTGCTGCTATGAGTGTTGCTGAACACTTTAAAGACAAGGGTCTTGATGTTTTGTTTATCATGGATTCTGTAACTAGATTTGCTATGGCTCAACGAGAAATTGGTTTAGCTCTTGGTGAACCTCCAACATCAAAAGGTTATCCACCATCATCTTTGACTCTTTTGCCTCAACTAATGGAGCGTGCCGGAAAAGAGGAGGGCAAGGGTTCTGTCACTGCTTTTTTTACTGTTCTTATAGAGGGTGACGATATGAGTGACCCTATAGCTGACCAATCTCGCTCTATTTTAGACGGGCATATAGTTCTTTCTCGTGAACTTACAGATTTTGGTATCTATCCACCTGTACATGTGCTAAATTCGGCTTCAAGAGTTATGAATGATATTGTTTCAGAGGAACATTTTAAAGCTGTTTTAAAATTTAGAAGATTCTATACACTCTTAAAAGAGAATGAAGTTCTCATCAGAATAAGGGCTTACACTAAAGGAAGCGACTCCCAACTTGATGAAGCTATCTCCAAAAAAGATGATATGCAGAGGTTTTTATCTCAAGGTTCAACATATCAGAGTGATTATAAAGAGAGTATTGATGAACTTATAAAACTTATGGAGATTTCTTCCCCATTATAATCTCATTGTAAATCCAACTATCTCTTGTCGGTCTGTTTTCTTTATCATAGGTAATAGCTAGTTGCGTGGAAAATTTTGATTCAAAAAGTTTCATAATAATATTTATCTCACTATCTAAACCAAATATATCCATGTATGAGTAGATGATGTTTTCTGCCTGTTTAGATTTGTTGTTAGAGATAAGTATTTTTATCTTTGTATGAAAGCTTACTCTTAAGAGATCACCGATTTTATTTCGTCTGCTACTTAGTGTGATAAGTTCACCTAAACTCTTTTTAATCTCTTTAATATCTCCTCTAAGGGCATACTCTTCACAGTTATGAATGATTTTTGACCAATGTTTTTGAAGAAGTATGCCAAGTTCTGTGTATGCTAGATGCTTGTGAATATCAATAAGTTCATAGCAGGATTTGAAATTATTGTTCTTATAAGCTTTTTGAAGTGTTGAGATACTTTTACAATCATTATTTAACTCTATAACCCTTTCTTTGAGATATGGAATATTTTCAAGCTTAGACAGATACTCTTTTAAGTGTTTAATCTCACCTTTTTTTATACCGTTCTCTACCTTTTGTATATACTCTTCTACCTCTTGATTTAGGGCTGTGTATGTTGGTATTTGAGTGAATATTTCATTTTTTATGGCTAATCGATTAACTATTTGGTAGTCTCTTCTTTCAACGGCTTGTAAAAACTCTATAAACTCTTTGTTTTGTTTTAGTATTAGTTGTATGCTTTCTCTTTTTGAGACTATAGGTATGTATTCATTTAGATAGAGTTTGGCATTATCTTCTCTACCTAGAAGTATCTGCCTTTGAGCACCTTTAAATGCTTCTTTGTAAAGTTGTTCCATTCTAGTATATTGCCAAGTATATTTAAGAGCCGGATATCTGTCTACCATAGCATAAGCTAAGGTAAGTTTTCTTTCTGAAAAGTGGAGTTGAAAGTTTGGATAGTTTTCAAAAGCAAGAAAGAGAGATTTTATCTCACTTCTTTTACTAAGTGTTCGTTTAAATATATCTGTCAGTTGCAGAGCTAGTGCTTTGTTGTGGTGAATAAGGGCATCTACTGCTTTTAAGTAGATCTCTTTATACTTTTTTTCAAGTTCTTTATGTTCATAAGAGTCTCGTAACATAGGTTCATTGACTATAAGGTCAAAGGCTTTATCAAGTGAATTATGCAGGATTAAAGATTTTAATTGTTCTATATTTGGCAGAGAAACAGTTAAAAGTTCTGTTTCATTAAAAGCTACTATAAGTGATTCATCGCCAAGAAGAGTTACTTTGTCTATGTTGCCACCCAATTGTATATAGTCTCTATCTATAAGTTTATAGTTTTTTATATCAAAAATAGCTATATGTTTTTTAGAAGTTACCATTATATAGTTAGGATTTGGCATTACCAATATTTGTAATATTTGTCTAAATGGTGCATTTATTCTTTTATAAGCATGAGAGTTTTTAAGAGAGATAATATCTATAGCACCATCAATATTACCACTTATAAGAGTTTCATTATTTAAAAAACATAGAGCGTCAATCCGTGTTCGCCCATGTCTGATCAGATCTTTGTTTGCTTGAGATAGCAGATCAACAACAAATATAGCACCACCATAGCCACTACATGCCATCTGGTTTTCGCAAAAAGCAAAAGCACTGACAAAGTTCTTTTTGATTTTTAAGTAATCTTTTGATTCGTTATAGGGAAAAGAGCAAAGTCTTGATAGTAGCAACGCTCCATCGTATTTATATTGAAGTACTCTGCCGTTTTTACTTCCTGCAATAATATAGTTTGAACTTGGATCAAAAGAGATAATCTCAATAACTTCACCACCCGTATCTATTCTTTTTAATAATTTATGTGTTGATATGTGGATTATATATATAATTGTTTGGTTGGCAAATGCCATTGTCTGTGCGTTTGGACTAAAGCAGATAGCAGTCGTCTGAGGGTTGAGATGCTCACTTACTAAGTTGACTTTGATTTCACATCCATTTATAGAAAATATTTTTACTCCATTAGCAAGAGTGCTAAAAGCAATAAGGTTGTTTTGGAGTGTTGATAACTCTGTTATTTTTGAGTGTGTAACTAGGCATTTTTGAATTTTTCGCATAAAATATTATAGATTAAAAAAAGTAGTATTGAGGCTGAAATTGAAGTTAAAAGATAGGGTTTGAGCCACTTCGCTCCAAGTGAAGCGAAAAATGTGACTCGGTTACTAAATTAACAAGATGGAACATTTCCACTGTCGTTAGCAAACTCTTTGAAAAAGTCATAAAAGTGAGGAAGGTATTTCGCTTTCACTTTTTTAACTTTTGGACAGATTGTTTTGATTTCAGCTTCAAGTTTACCAGCGTCATTAATCTCAGCCCACTCATCTTGAGAGTGCTTAGAAGACATTTCTGCACCAGTTATACCACATTTCTTTTTTAATTTCTTAGTATAAAGCTTTTGACCTTTAGCAGTATCAGCGTTAACAGTTGTAGCACCTAAAGCTAAAAGTAGTGTAGCACCTAGTGCAATTTTAACGATTTTATTCATTCTTTCTCCTTGAAATTTTGTATATTCTAGCTTATATAAAATAAAAGTTATATTTATTATAAAATTAGTCTATTTAATTTAGAAAAGATGTAACTTTTATACAAGGTAAAATAGTTTTGGCTTAGTATTTTTCTCAGGTTTTAGAGTAAAATATTCTCTCTGGCTTAATGTTTTTGATATTTCACTATTTTCATCATCTAAATCACCAAATATTCTTACTTTAGCTGGGCATGTGATTTGACAAGCTGTTGTTGTCTCCCCTCGAGATAGTCTAGTATCACTACAAAATATACATTTATCTGTTATATGCTTTTTATCATCTATATATCTTGCATCATATGGACAGGCATCCATGCAGTTTAGGCTTAAATCACATTTAGATTCATAAAGTTGGATAATACCATTCCCATCTTTATATATCGCATCATTTGGACAAGCTTTAAGGCATGGTGCATCTTCACACTGTTGGCATTGATGCTGTAAAAAACCACCTTTGTCTCGAGCAAGATTGTAAAAATCGCCAACTGGCTCACTCTCTTGTATCCAAAGTCTATGTTTATCAGCACCGAGTAAGATACCATTTTCCTCTTTACATGCCACTTCACAAGCGTGACAATTTATACATAGTTTATAGTCAAATGCCATACCGTACCTAGCCATCTATCTTCCTTATTTGTACATCTGTCTCATTCATAACGGCACAACCATATATATTTTCCATTTTATCTTCTATAAGTTGATTATCATTAGCACCATTGCCAAAAGCTTGCTCTAACTCATCACTGCTTGAGCCAAAACCATGTGAAAAGAAGACTACGCTTGGAGCAATTTTATTTGTTGGGTATGCTAAAATCTCAACTTGTCCTATATTGCTTTTAACTTCAACTCTATCACCCTCCACTAGATTCAAATTTTTGGCAACTCTGTTGTTTATCCAAATATGGTTAGTTTTCATTATATCTCTGAGCATTATATTATTGGTTGTTGCACTTTGCGTAAACATTACATATCTACCTGTTATAAGTCTAAAGCTTTTATCAGCTACCTTAAAATCATAGCTATCTCTCCAAGTTGGCATAGCATCATAACCCTGCTTCTTAAGTTTATCTATATAACATTTCACTCTGTATTTTCTATCTACGGTGTAAAATTTTTTATCTTCGGGGTAATATTCATAAGAGTTATTAAATATCTCTTTATGGTATTTTTCCATATTTGGATACCAAACACCTTTTTCTTTTAGAGTTTTATAGGCTTTTTCACCAAAAGTTGTAGTGATTAGAGTTTTATTTCTAGCAGATAGATTATATTTATAGAGCTCAGAGAGATTATACCCACCATCTTCAAAGGCGTCTATCTTGCCTATTTCCTTTATATTCTCTTGTAACTCCTCATCATATTTCATACTAATTTCAAAGAGGGGCATAGTTAGTTTTTCTCCAAGATCTTTTAAAATATTTTGCATACTTCTACTCTCATAAAGAGGTTTTACTGCTTGGTTTCTTAGAGCCAGAGCTGGCTCAAGTCGATTAAAACTTACAACCATATCCTCTCTCTCAAGATAGCTACACTCTGGAAGTATCACATCTGCCATCATTGCAGTGTCACTTGGCATGGTGTCTAGTACAACAATCAGATCCATCATCTCAAGCATCTTTTTGGTTTTTTGAATATTTGGCATGTTTTGCATAAGATTGTGTTTTCTTATAAACATAGCTTTTACGGGGTAGGGAGCAGTTTTGTCTAGGAGTTTTTTTCTAAAATTTAACCAGCTTCCTCCTTTGATGGAGCCATAGACTATGCCGTCTAGGTCAAATCTTCCTTGGGTATTAGAGTAGTATGGTTGATTTATCTCTTCATTAGGAAGTTTTATAGGTTTTCCAAAGATAATTCCACCTTTAGTGTTGATACTTCCTGCTAGTGCGTTTATAAGTACCATAGCACGGCGAAATTGAAAATCATTTTTAGCCCAAACACTTCTTCTTCCTAAGTAGAAGAGGGGTCTTTTGGCACTAAAGAAATCTTTTGTCAGTTTTTCTATCTTGTTTGCAGCTATATCCGTTTTTGATTCTGCCCATTTTGCATTGTAGTTGTTGTTTAAGATATGTTTTTTTAGTCTGTCAAAATCATCAAACTGTTTTTTTACATACTTTTTATTATAGAGTTCATCTTTTAGTGCAATATATATCATAGCCAAGCATAGAGCTAAATCAGTTCCTGGATTTATATGTAGCCATTCATCTGCTTTAATTGCAGTTACTGTACATCTAGGGTCTATCACTACAAGTTTTTGTTTATCCGCCTTTATCATATCAATGCTATCTGGAGTTATAAGAGATTCATATCTATTTGCTCCTGCCATTATGACAAAATCACTTCCTGCTACATCAGGTTCACCTATGTCACCGATAGTCAGTAGAGTTGCACCAAGCTTAGTATTAAGACAGATTGAGCCCTCATCTAAAAAGTTTGCACTTCCTATTTTTCCGCCAAAAAACTTGATATATTCATCTTTGTTAAATCCCTCACCATTACAATAAGCAAGGCTAGAGCGATTGTCTTTTTGTTCATCAAAAATTTTTACTAATTTATTTTTGATATATTCATTAGCTTCATCCCAAGTAACTCTTTTGTATTTTCCATCCCCTCTTTTTCCAATTCTTAAAAGAGGATATTTAAGTCTATCTTTATCATAAAGAGCATCAACTCCAGCGTTGCCTTTTGGGCAGAGCATATTTCTCGATTTTGGAAAGTATTGATTTGGATTTAATTTTGTGATAACTTCATTTTCTACCCTTGCAAATCCTGCACACTTATTTCTGCACATATTACAAAGATAGGGAATATTTATAGTTTTTTTAGTTGAAGTTTTAGTTGTTGTTTTTGGGATGGTAGTAGCTGATGATGAGGTAGCATAAACACAGAGAGCAACACTACCTTGTAAAAATTTTCTTCGTGAAATTTCGATTTTTTTCATACAATTATGCCCCTACCGTTTAATCTCCATTTTTACTTTTATAACATTTTTTGAATTTTTTATAAGTTCGGCATTAGCGTTATACATCATAGATAAAAGTAAGACAAACACATATAGTAGTTTCATAACAATCCCTTGTATTTAAAAGTTTAAGATTGTAACAGCATCAGTATAAATAGCGACTTAATCAGAAATTAGATTGTGGAAATAGGTGTATTTAAATTTTCTTTATAAAGTAAAAGCTCAAATTATCCGCAGTGTAATCTTGTCAGTTCCTCTGGTTTGTTGTATCTGCTACTACTATGACGGTTTATTTTTGCTAAATATTTTAGCTTTTAAATCTTTAAAAAATATTTCCATTTCACTATCGTATTGCTCTTGTGATAACATTTCCATTGTACCATTTTCACACTCTTCAATAACCTGTTCTAGTTCTTTTTTTCTCTCATAAAAATATGGGTTATATTTTAGGTTTTTATCTTTAGTTATAGTGATACTTTCACTATGATTATTAACATAACTCATAAAGTTTTGTACATAGTTGTCTTGAATTTGTACTGCCATTGTTTGCATAATGAACTCCTATAATTTATTTATTATTGTATCAAAACTAAAGTGAATTTCACTTTAGTTTTATTTTTTATATTGACATGACTTACCGTGATTTGGCAATAACTATTCAGTCACTTATAGTGGACTAAATCTTAAATCATATTATCAATAGACAAAAAATATAATGGGTGTTAATTGTCCATATTTCATTAAAAGAACTTAGGCTAGCTTAAATTTTACAAAAGAGATCCACATGCCATAGCATGTGGATAAGTTGAGATATTTAGAGTGTTTTAATGATGATCATCTTCATCAAGATTAAATGCTTTTTCAGCAACATAGTATAGTAAAAAACATACACCTAATGCGCCTACAGCAATAGCCCACTCAACAGAAGATGGAAAGTACTCTATCCAAGTTGGAGGTAGTTGGTATTCTGTTTTTTTCAACATTAACATAGGTTTCATTTGTGCATGATGTACCATATCGTTTCTCATTAAAAAGATAGAGATTAGAGCTGGAATCGCTGCAAAAAATAGAGCTTTGATAGCTTTACCTTTACTAACTAAAATGATAACAAAAGGAATTGCCCATGCAAATAACATCTCTATCCAAAAAGAACTTGAAGAGATAATTTTCATCATTGTATCAGCTCTCTCCGGCATACCACCATAGATAGCTGTGATAAATCTCCACCACTCAAAAAACATAGTAACTACTAAAAGCAGTCCTAAAATTTTGGCTAATTTAACTAAAGTTACTTCAACCTCTTTTGGAAAGTTTAGTTTATGTTTAAATCCGTAAATCATAAACATAAAGAATGCTCCAGATACAACAGCAGTTAGCAGGAAGTATAGAGGGATAAAAGGTCCATTTGCTATTGGTCTTGCAACTAAATAAGCAAATACAGAACCAAGTGTAGTAAATGCTGCAACATCAGCAATTAACCCACCGATCCCAAATCTAACAGCCCATTTATGCTCACCTCTAAGTGCAAGTCCAAACTCAAGGAAGATAAATGTTAAAACTAAACCATATAGAGTACCCATCCACCAGATAGCAGAGGTAATACCAGGAGTTAAAATATTGTAAATCATCATTGTAACAGGGTGTCCAATCTCAGTAAGAATGATAATGAAACCAGGTAATAGCGTGATAATTGCTAAAAGTGTTGTTCTTTTTCCAATATGATTAAACTCTTTTATACCAAATACATGTCCAAGTGAAGCAATAATACAAAGACCTGTACTTGTTCCAACAAAGAAAATATATCCAGAGATCAATAATCCCCATGGATGTTCTCTTGTAACATTATATGAGTGGTGTCCATGCATTAAAAATTGAGCAAGCCCCCAAACTAATAAAAGCAGTAAACCCATTATCATAAAAAATACTAACACATTTAAAGGAGTCTTTTTAAAACCCAACAGTGATTTTATAGAAAAATCTTCCTTAATAGGAACGATTTTATTAACTAATTCTCTTAAAGCCATTTTAACTCCTTTCTTATGTTAGGTAAAATAATTTTGGTTTAGTACCAAGATGAGCTTTTAAACTAT
Organism: Campylobacterota bacterium; assembly: GCA_034717415.1. Classification (GTDB taxonomy): domain Bacteria; phylum Campylobacterota; class Campylobacteria; order Campylobacterales; family Sulfurimonadaceae; genus Sulfurimonas. Next base: position 10,106 of record JAYELK010000069.1, read on the forward strand.
AATGCTCTCTTGTTCTTAATACTTCACTTATTTCACTGTTTGGATCATCAAGATCACCGAATATTCTTACTTTTGTAGGACAAGTAGCTTGACATGCAGTTGTAGTTTCTCCCCGTGCTAGTCTAGTCTCTGCACAGAAGTTACACTTATCAACAGTCATACCTCTTTCTTCAATATATCTAGCATCGTAAGGACAAGCATTTATGCAGTAGCTACATAAGATACATTGATCAGGATTAACTCTTACGACACCGTTCTCATCATAATATGTTGCCTGCGTAGGACATACTTCTTCACAAGGAGCATTGTCACATTGCTGACATTGACTAGGATAAAAACTGTTTGAAGTGATGTCAAGTAGAGGATATTGACCCTCTATCTCACCAGTACCTACCCAGATTCTATGTTTGTCTGCACCCATTAAGATGCCATTTTCTTCTTTACATGCTGTTTCACATGCCTTGCAATTGATACAATTTTTGTAATCAAGTGCCATTCCATATCTAGCCATAAATTACACCTTTTTTATTTCAACATTAGTTTCATGCATAGCAGCAGCACCGTAAACAGGTTCCATAATATCTTCGATAATTGCATTATCATTTCCACCATTTTTGTATGCCCAAGTCAGAGCCTCACTCTCTTCACCAAAACCGTGAATAAAGAAAACCTGATCAGGAGCAATTTTTTCTGTTGGGTACGCTTTTAGGCGTGTTGAACCAATGCTTGAACTTACTTCAATCATATCTGCAAACTTGATTCCTTTCTTCTGCGCAACTCTTTTGTTAATCCAAACAAAGTTTTCAGGCATAAGGTCAATAAGCATTGCATTGTTCGCACTACCTGTTTGAGTAAATTGTGCGTGACGACCAGTTAGAAGTTTAAACTTACCTTCAGGTACACTAAACTCATACTCATCTCTCCACACAGGCATAGGATCTATACCTTTTTTAGCAAAAGATGCTATAACACATTCAACTTTTCCAGATGGAGTTACAGGTTTACCACCTCTAACACTATATGATTTTTTATTTTCAGGATAGTATTGGTGTTCATTTGCAGATGTTTGCTTAAAATACTCATCTTGTTTTGGATAGAAAACACCGTCATGATGTAGTTTTTCAGCAGCACCTTCATAATCAGCAACAGCGTGATGATTAAGTTCTTCTTGAGTATGTAAAAATGGTAGAGTCAGATCAAACTCTGCGTAAGTTTCCTCTTCTCCATCTTCTTCGATAACATCTTGAATCTCTTCATCATATTTTTTACTAATCTCAAATAGAGGTTTAGAGATCTTAGTTGTTAAACCTTTCATGATGTCCATAACAGGTTTTGACTCAAACATAGGGTCTATAACCTTGTTTCTTACGGCGATAGAAGGCTCAACACCACCAAATGTTTTGATAGGGTCAGTTCTCTCTAGGTAAGTACACTCTGGAAGTACAACATCAGCATACATTACTGTATCACTAGGCATAGTATCTATTGTTACTACCAGATCCATTTTTCTAAGCATCTCAGCAGTTTTTTGAGTATTTGGCATATTCATCATCGGGTTGTGCTTGTAGCAGAACATCCCTCTAACATTATATGGCATTTTACCCTCTAAAAATCTGTTTCTCCAACCAATCCAAGAACCACCACCGGAGACAACAGCACAGTCATCATAACCGGCTTCACCCTCTTTAACATCTGTTCTTTTTACAACTGCTCTAGCTTGTGCCATCTCATATAGAGGTGCTAATCCCTCATGTGGTTTAAGTGCTAATTTACCACCAAAGATTAGTCCACCTTTACAGTCAATCGCTCCATGAAGTGCTTGGAAAATTGCCATTGCACGACGAAGTTGGAAGTCATTTTTAGCAAATGTAGATCTTCTACCTGGATAGTAAACAGATTTTGGAGCGTGAGCTGCAAAATCTCTAGCCATTTCATATATATCTTTAGCTTTGATTCCAGTTATAGGCTCAGCCCACTCTGGAGTATATTTGTTTGAAATTACACTCTCTTTATATTCATCATAACTGTTGAAGTATTTTTTGATATATTCATTGTCTTGTAAATTTTCATTCAGCGTTACATAAGTCAAAGCTAAAACTAATGCCAAGTCTGTACCTGGTTTAATTGCTAACCATTTATCAGCTTTTGCAGCAGTATTTGTAAATCTTGGATCGATACAGATCATTTTTGCACCACGACCCTTAGTACGCTTAAATGCATCCATAGTGTCAGGAGTTACAATAGCTTCAGCTCTGTTAGCTCCAGCCATAATGATATATTCTGCATTTTCCAAGTCAGCTTGTGGATATGAACCAAGGGTTACACCATAACCGGATGCAACTGTTTGAAGACAGATTGAAGCATGATTTAACCAGTTTGCAGAACCAAATGCTTGGTAAAACTGTTTAAATGTATGTTCAGCCATACCTTCACCGGCACAAAACAACATTGAAGAACGGTTGTCTTCTTCTTCTTCAAGAATCTGACCAAGACCTGGAAATTTATCTGTACCATCTAAGATGGCAGCATATGCTTCATCCCAAGTAACTCTCTTAAATTTACCTTCACCTTTTTCACCAATTCTTATCATTGGATACTTTAGTCTGTCTGGATCATAAAGCGCTTGAATACCTGCATTTCCTCTAGCACATAACATGTTCTTAGATTTTGGAAACATTGGGTTAGGGTTTAGTTTTGTAACAACCCCATTCTCAACTCTTGCTAATGCAGCACATTTATTTACACACATTTCACATAGTGTAGCCACATCATGACCTTCACCTTGCCCTGTTTTTGTGTTGTGAAATGAAACTGCTCCAGCCTTTACACTTTTACCATGACCACCATGATCGCTTGATAAAAGGTTTGTAGTACTCAGTGCTGTTGCCCCAACAACACTCATAGCTACAGTTCCTTGAAGAAATTTTCTTCGCGAAATTTCTACTTCCATAAGCATTACCCCCTCCATATATTTTCTAAAATAATCTCTAATAAACAAGGCATCACTTAGCGGTTGCTTGCGAAAGAATTATAGATTTATACATTATAGTTGAATTTATCTTATAAATAACTTTAAGTAATATTATCTATTTGATAATGAAAAGTTATAAAAAAAAGGAGGAGAAACTTCGTTATTTAGGTATTTTGATGTCAATATCTTCTATCATTCCTTTTTCAAAATTCTTATGACAAGCGATACAGTTGGCTTTTCTTTTTACCTTTGGAGATTTAAAAATATGTGCTGGAATATGAGCATGAGTCTCTTTCCAATATCGTATTTTTGTTATAGATTTTCTTCCTCTAGCACCATCTAAAGATTTTATTACTTTTACAGAGACTTCTTTTGTACTTGTCTCAGCAGAGTGAAGTTTTAGATAGTTAAAGATAACTGTTTGGTCATTTAAAGAGATTCTATTTTCACCTTTTTTCATAGTTGGTGAAATCTCTTCCCCAAAGTGATTATCTAGACCTTCTTTTATTCTCTCCCAAGAACTTTCAGGCAACATAAAAGGAGGATATGGTTTATGACAAGCTCCACACTCTGTGTAGTAAGTAAAAGATTCATGTTTATAATCATGTTGTTTATATTTGCTGGCTACAAAAGGGTTGTTTCTACCATCGGTTGATACAAAAAATACCAAGGCAGATATAATTAAAAAAACATAAGTAAGACCACTTTTATATTTTCCGGTTTTAGAATCTTCCCCTTTTGCTTTTTTAAACCCTGTAATCATTGCAAAAACCATACCTGTTTTATGATAAAACTGTTCTACTAAAACACCGGAAATGTGGATAAAAACCCAGACTAAAAGAGCATATGCTGCATATATATGAATATCAAACAGAATATCCATATACATATAGTAATCATCATTTAAAAAGCCTAAATAGCCTTTACCCTCTTGAATACCATATAGAAAAAGACCTGTTATAGATATAATGGAACCAACACTAAGGACGATAAGAGTAAACCAACTTGAAGCAGGATTATGTCCGGCTGGAATCTCTCTCCAACGATTTTGGATTTTTTCAACAAAATAAAATTTTAGTTTGGCAAAGGAGAGTTTAAAGGTTGAAAATCTGGCATATTGAGGACCAATAAATCCCCAAATGATTCTATATATAAGCATCAGACCAAAAATAATACCAACTGCAACATGTAAGTTCAGTAGATTTTCACTAAGAGAAAATATAAAAGAAAAAGTAAAAGATGAAGCTATTAACCAGTGTATAATTCTAGTATAGATAGGCCATACAAAAACTTGATCTTTTTTTCTATTCAACTATTAGTCCTAATACTATTTTTTATTTTTAACTAGGTAAGATAAAAATTCTGCCATAGCATTTATATCGTAATCATAACCTTTGTCTATCAGTTTTTGCATGTTGTGTTCCATAACTTCGTGATCAGTACCACCAGATTGCCCACTTGTACCACCATTTTTAACATCATACAAATCTTGTGCCATTTCGCCGGCAGTTCTATCATTTAGAGCAGGTGTTTTCTTTTTAGGATTACCCTCACCAAACTTACCATGACATTTAATACAAGATTTCTCATAAACTTCCACAGTTGAATATTTGTATGTCTTTACTTCCGGTGCTTTTTCTTCACCACAGCCGGTTAGTGCTATAAAAGCCACTGTTGCTAGTGCTACCCTACTTATTTTTTTTATCATTTTATTCTCCTAAATATTTTTTTATTAAGCTCTACCACTAAGCATACCATAGATAGTCATCGGTTTAAGTAGATAAACTTTTAGTAACCACCAGATCCATCTCTCTTGTGTTGGGTCAAGTGGAACCATTGGCGTTGGTTTTGCAGTCCAGTTGAACTCTGCAAGCATAACTGTGCCTATACTTGTAATAAGTGGACAAACAGTATAGCCATAGTATTTAGCTTTTAGTTTTTCACCCTCCATAGAAGAGATCATATTGTCAATAAGAACTTTATATTGCTTACGAACTGAACCACCTGTTTTACCCATTGGAACAGCTGCAACATCACCTAAACACCATACATTTTTATATTTAACATGTTGAAGAGTCTCTTTTCTTACTGGAACCCAGCCTTTTCCTGAACCGATTTTACTTGTTGCAACAACATCTGGAGCACACATAGGAGGAGTAACATGAATAAAATCATAAGGAACATCAACTAACTCATTTTTTAGTTCAACTCCATACTCTTCTAAATCTTCATCCCATTCACCTTTTTCTAACCAGTGGTGATTAAAAGTAGCTACTTTAGTCTCTGTATCCATTGCTACAAGATTGTGTTTGTAGTTCCATTTGAAGCCTCTGTCTTTGAACTGTTGCAAGATAGCTTCATGATACTCAGGTACACCAAACATTTTACTACCATTTGGATAGAAAGTAAGTTCAACTTTGTCAGCAACACCGGCTTCTTCCAAACGAGCATATGTAAGATACATAATTTTTTTAGGAGCACCACCACACTTAATAGGTGTATTTGGGTGAGTAAAAACTGCCTGTAACTTCTCTGAACCGGTATGAGCCTTAGCTTTTTCGATTAGTTCTTGTATAGCTTTGTATGTATCTGCTGCACCATCTTGAAAGTATATAGAGCAAACACCGTTTTTACCGACTTTTTCTCTTGTTTTAGAGTTTTCACCAGAAGAGGTAATGATGCCACTCAAACCACTAATAGAAGCAAAGTCAAGCATCAGACCCGTAGCAATAATCATCTGGTCATAAGAGACTTCTTCTTTGCCATCAACAGTAACTTTGTTGTTGTCTGGATCAAAAGATGTAACAGCACCCTTAATCAGCTTAACACCACTCGGGACTTTGTCATCTCTATTATACTGAACTTCAGATACATCCCAAATACCACCACCAACAAGTGTTTGACCTGGTTGATAAGATACAGATAGTGGATCTGGCTCAATTACTGTTACTTCTAAGTCAGAAGCCGTGTTCATAAGACGAGCAGCAGTACTCATACCAGCTAAACCACCTCCAACTATAACTATCTTACCTTTTACGCTAGATGCATTTATAGTTGAGGTACCAACTGTAGCACTTGCAAGAATTGATGCAGCCATTGGAGACATCGTTAAATATTTCAAAGCGTCACGACGAGACATAATCTCTGGATGCTTATCTACTTCTTTTAGAATTTCTTCTAAGATTTCGTTTTTTTTCATTCCTCTTCTCCTTATAATGTGATAAAGTAATTACATTTTACAAGTTTACGGCTTAATAGAAGTTTTAAATAATAGTTTTTTTTATAAGTGTATCTAAAGTATACACATTCCTATTTTAGGGAGTTGTAAGAGAATTTGAAGTTATTTTAGTTATAAGTTTAAGTGAATTTTATATAGAAAGGATCACAGAACTAGAAATAGTTTTGTGATCCTTTTGTTGTTTTTTAATATCTATATCTAAAATAGAGACGAATATCTTGAGCAGTCTCAACAGGATCCATTCCCATTGTTGTAAGCGTTGAACTATCTGTTAACTTTATCGGTTCTCCACCATCTCCAAAAAAAGCATTTGAACCACTATAATCATAATCCAGATAAGTATATCTAACTTGCATAGAAAAAATATTATCTACAATT
>JAYELK010000070.1:0-3264 GCA_034717415.1 Campylobacterota bacterium
GGTGATGAAGTGCTTAGAAAACTTGCAAAGGTACTTTTGGATGCTACAAGAAGAATAGATGTAGTTTGCAGGTGGGGAGGGGAAGAGTTTATAGTTCTTCTGCCTACAGTTGATCTGCAAAATGCTTTAGTAATAGCTGATAAATTAAGGGTAAAAATACAAGAGAGTAAGATTAAAGAGGTTGGAAGTGTTACAGCAAGTTTTGGAGTAGTACAAATAGATAAAGGTCTAACTCTTGAAGAGGTGGTAGATAGAGCTGACAGAGCTCTCTACCTTGCTAAAGAGTCTGGCAAAAACTGTGTTAAATCATAATCCCTTTTATCATAAAAAATAGCAGAGCTGAAAGTATGGCAGCTGCTGGAACTGTAACTACCCATGCTGTAATAATTTTTTTGATAGCATCTCTTTTTACAAACTCGACTTTTTTAGTTTGCTTCATATGTTTTTTAGTTGATTTTATAGATTTTTCTTCATCAGCTATGAGTTTATAAAGATTTATTATTCTCTCATAATCCTCTTTAGTTTTACTCTCTTTAGCTTCAAGAGTTTTAAGTTCTGAATTGTAAGCACTAAGATTTTGTTTCTCATCTTTGATGGTTGATATATCATCTTCAACACTACTGTTTTTATCATTTAAGTGCAGGTACTCTCTTAAAAAACCAACACCGAAAACACCACCGATAGCGATGTGTGTAGAACTAACCGGAAGACCAAGTTGAGAAGCGATAATAACAGTGATGGCAGCTGCCATAGCGATTGAGAAGGCTCTCATCTGGTCAAGTTCAGTTATCTCTGAGCCAACTGTTTTGATAAGTTTAGGTCCATAAAGCGCAAGACCAAGAGCGATACCTAAAGCACCTACGCCCATAACCCATAAAGGAATACTGGCTTTAGAAGAGATGCCACCATTTACGATAGCATCATTTATAGCTGCCAATGGTCCAATTGCATTTGCAACATCATTTGCACCATGAGCAAAACTAAGAAGTGCAGCTGCAAAGATAAGAGGGATAGTAAAAAGAGAATTTACTGCGTCTCTGTTGTTTTGAAGGAGTTTAGAACTTGTTTTTAATCTGGTTTTTACATATAGATAAACAACTATTGCAATAATAAAGCCTAAAACTAGAGTAGTTGTAAGAGTTGGTTTTTTACTCATCTCCATAGAGATAAATGGAAGTAAGTTTAAAGTTTCAACAACCTGTGGCCAGATTTTTTTAAGACCTTTTAGTGTTAAGTAAGTGACAAATGCCCAAGACATAAGTGCTACAAAGATAGGTACATAAGTTTTCGCGGCACTTATTTTGTCCTCTTTAAAGACTATTGATTTTTTGATGGAAAGTAAAAATACAGCTGCAATTATACCACCTAAAACAGGAGAGATTACCCATGAAGCAGCAATCTTTGCCATAGTCCCCCAAGAGACTATGTTAAATCCCGCAGCAGCAATTCCAGCTCCCATAACACCACCGACTATAGAGTGGGTAGTTGAGACTGGCGCACGCATCATAGTTGCAAAGTTTAGCCATAAAGCAGCGGCTAGCAGAGCAGCCATCATCGCCCATATAAATGGATCGGTATTTCCACCAAAAGCAGATATGTCAATAATACCTTTTTTGATAGTTTTTACAACTTCACCACCAGCTATTAAAGCACCCCCAGCTTCAAAGACAGCAGCGATGATAATAGCAGTAGTAAGAGTTAAAGCTTTAGAACCAACAGCAGGACCGACATTATTAGCTACATCATTGGCTCCAATATTCATAGCCATATATGCACCGATTAGTGCTGCTATAGCTAAGAACATGTTGTTGGGAATCCCACCATTGCTTAAAAAACTATATGTTAAAACAGCAATCATAAAAAATAGTGAAAACCCAAGTCTTGTCAGGTCTGTTCCACTTTTTTTCAGTGCCTCTGTTTCGAGTTTTTTTATCGTTTGAATCTCCATCTTTACCTCACAGTTAAATTATTAGAATATCTATTTTTTAATATATGCTTTTATGATTTCTTGACGCTTCTCTGGTTTATCCCTACCACTTCTTCCAAGTGTTGCGACACTATCAAGCTTCATAACTGTTTTCATAGATGCAGCAGTTGCCTGACCAAAGATAGTGTGACGACCATTAAGCCAAGGAGTTTTAGCTGTTGTTATAAAAAATTGACTGCCATTTGTATGTGGACCGGCGTTTGCCATAGCTAGGATTCCTGCTTTGTTAAAGGTTTTATCTTTAAACTCATCTTTAAAAGGTTTCCCCCAAATACTTTCTCCACCTCTGCCACTCTCAGTTGGATCTCCACCTTGAATCATAAAACCTTTTATTATACGATGAAAAGCTACACCATTATAGTAACCATTTTTTATGTGTGTTGTAAAGTTCTCTACAGTTAATGGTGCAATACTTGGATAGAGTTCTATCTCTATTACTCCTTGTGTTGTCTCCAAAATAACAGATGGATTTTTACTATCTGCATTTAGAGTAACAGACAACATAACTAAAAGTGCCAATAAAATTTTTTTCACTGAATTTCCCTGTTTCTTTCATTTTTTTCAAATTTTTCTCTAAGATTAAAAAGCTTCTGAGACTCTTCTTCATATAAGATATAAACGCTATCTTTAGATGAATTCAGAGCGCAAGAGAGTTCTTCATCTGATGCTAGAGATATATCTAAAAGTATAACATATTTGGCACTAATTCCACTTATTTGTGAGTATGTTGAGAGTATAAGAGTTTCCAGATTTTGATCTATTAAGTTTTTAGAACTATCTAGTAGAACTGTTTTATCTTCTATAAAAAACTCTAAGTCATCGTGAAGTTGAGCTTTACTTAGTTCATCACTTACTACTAAAATATCTTTGGCATCAGCACTTTTAAGCAGTTTTGCAATAATTTGCAGTGTTTTGGCATATGGATTTGTTTTGATAAACTCAATATTTAGAGAGGAACTGTAAAAGCTTTTTTCAAATATAAAGTCAGCTTCAGGAGTCTCTTTGTTACTTACCAATATAAGATTTACCTTGTTCTGTATCTGTTTTAAATATAGAATGAACTCATCTCCAATTAGGTTAGAATCATCACATATAATAGTGTCAGCGATTTGAAATTTTTTCTTCATTAAGCTTTCATCTATGTAGATAGTCTTGTCAAGAAGAGGTTTATTATATCTGCTTAGATGTCTATTTAAAAGCATTATTGGAGTAATTATCTCTATGGAAGTAATATCCAATACTACTATGGCATGTTCAATAGTTTTGATAAGTTTTTG
>JAYELK010000071.1:0-3264 GCA_034717415.1 Campylobacterota bacterium
TACATATTTCGTTACCTAATATGCACAATGCTCGATACTAGGCTCTTACTATGAGACTACCTAGGTTGGACTAAACACTTTAAAATGTCGCACCAACAAGTAAGTGCCGATTTATCTTGGCACACATGTGTGGATTATATACCTAAGTAGCTTATATTTTTAATAATATGCTAAAATTCCATATATTATTTAAAAAGAGTAGCAATGTCATTTGAAAAATTAGGACTTATTAAACCACTTCTTGGAGCTATAAAAGAGTTAAGTTATGAGCATCCAACAACTATACAAAAAAGAGCTATACCTTTAGTTATGGCAAAGAATGATATTTTTGCTACTGCTCAAACAGGAACTGGAAAAACAGCAGCTTTTGGGCTTCCTATCTTACAAAGACTAAGAAATGTAGAGATGAGTGAAGATAGAGCTGTTAGAGCAGTTATTCTTTCTCCTACTCGTGAACTTTCTATTCAGATATTTGAAGATATTAGTAACTATGCTAAACATATGAAAGTTGAATGTGCAGTCCTTGTTGGTGGAAAAGATATAGAGACACAACAAAGAGTACTTAAAAAAGGTGTAGATATTATTATTGCTACACCTGGGCGATTTTTAGAGCATGTGGAAAATGGGCTTGATGTTAAAAGTATTGAAGTCCTTGTTATTGATGAAGCAGATAGAATGTTAGATATGGGATTTACTAAAGATATAAGAAAAGTTCATCCACTTTTACCAAAAAGACATCAAACACTTCTTTTTTCTGCAACATACAGTGATAAGGTTAGAAAACTATCAAAGCTTGTTCTTACAAAACCAGCATTTATTGAAACATCTAAAAAGAACTCAACTGTTGATACTATAAATCAAGTGGCATATATGGTTGATACTGATAGAAAAGCTGAGCTTTTAGCTTACCTTATTGGTTCTAGAAACTATCCACAAGTTTTAGTATTTACTAGAACAAAGGTAAGTGCTGATGAACTTTTTATAGAACTTAAAAAAGATGGTCTTAAGTGTGGATTGATTCATGGTGATATTTCTCAGGCTAAAAGATTAAAAACTTTAAAAGAGTTCAAAGAGATGAAAGTTAGGGTTTTAGTAGCAACCGATATAGCATCTCGTGGTTTAGATATAGAGGAACTTCCATATGTTATAAACTATGAACTTCCATCAGTTCCTGAGGATTATGTTCACAGAGTAGGTAGAACAGGTCGTGCTGGACGTGATGGAGAAGCTATTTCACTTTTAGATATATATGAAAAGTATGATATTAAAGAGATTGAAAGGGTTATCGGTATGAAGATACCTAAAGAGGAAGTTGAAGGTTTTGAGCCAGATCCAACCATCAGACGAAAAGATGTAGATGAGCTTAAACTTAAAAGTGAACATAAAAAACCTGACAAAAAAAGACCACCAAAAAGAGTTTTTAAAAAAACAACTTCAACTAAAAAAAGAAGAACTACGAAAAGAGATCCAAAATGATTAAAAAGATTTTAAAAGCTCTTGGAGTACTATTAGTTATATTTGGCGTAGTTTATGTATGGCATGTGCATTTTAACTATAGGTTTGAGACTATTAGTGAGGGTAAAGTTTATAAATCAGCACTTATAGACCCAGATAAACTAGAGGGATATTTAAAAGATAATAAGATTAAAACTATAGTAGATTTGCTAGACCCGGGCGTGCAAGATGATCTCAATCCGGCAAAACACAGAGAGATAGATGCAGAGGACAAAGCTGTAAATGAGTTCAATAAAAAATACAATGCCAATGTAAAACATGTAAATATCCCATCAGGTCAAACACCTACAAAAAAGACACTAACTAAGTTTTTTGAAATACTTGATGATAAGGAAAATTATCCTATTTTAATCCACTGTTATCATGGAACCGGTCGAGCACAAATCTATAGTGCTTTGTATAGAATAGAGTATGAAAACTGGACAAACAGCGATGCTAGAGATAAAACTAGAGTTGTAGTTCAAGCTCTTGGATATAAAAGTAGCTTTTCAGATAAAAAGTCAAAGGGTAAGTTTTTGATGGGTTATAAACCACGAAGTGAAGGTGAAAATAGTACTTTTGAAACTCTTAAATAGTTTTAGTGATGTATAGCTAGCCAGATAGTTTCTTTATCTGCTAGTGTCCATGTTACCTTATGTTTTATACCTGATTTTATATTTATGTAGTCACCAGAACCTAGTTTAATATCATCTTCTTTTTCAAATGACAAGATAGCTTCTCCTTGTAAAACGATAACCCATTCATCATGATCTTGTACATGCCAACCAGATTTTGGGGAACTATGTCCTTTTGAGACTATTCGTTCTATTTTTAGACTATCTTTTAAGAGTATATCTTCAAAAACTTCTTCTTTGAGTTGTTTTGGGATATTGGAAAATATATTTGCTGTTTTCATATTCTCATTATATCAAAAATGATACAATCTTGGTATGTACAAAGATTATAAGTTAGAAATATTATATAGAGATGAATATCTAGTAGTTATAAATAAACCGAGTGGGCTTTTAGTTCATAAATCAATGATAGACAGATATGAAATATATTTTGCTATGAAGATGCTTCGTGACCAGATAGGAACTTGGGTTTATCCTGTTCATCGCTTGGATAAACCCACTTCAGGTGTGCTTCTTTTTGCCCTTGATAGCCAGACTGCTAGACTTATGAGTGAACAGTTTAAAACCCATACTATGCAAAAAAAATATATAGCAGTAGTGAGAGGGTATGTGGATGAAAAAGGTTTTATAGATCATGCCCTAAGTGTGAAAAATGATAAGATAGCCGATAAAAATGCACGAGAGGAAAAAGAGGCACAAGAGGCTCAAACCGAGTATAAAAGAGTTGCGATAGTTGAACTTCCACATGCCATAGGCAGATATGAAAAAACAAGATACTCTCTTGTAGAGTTATTACCAAAAACGGGACGAAAACATCAGCTTCGTCGTCATATGAAACATATCTCACATCATATCTTAGGTGATACAAAGTATGGAAGAGGAGAACATAACAAGTTAATAAGAGAGTATTATGATTGTCATAGGCTTCTGCTTCATGCACTTTCTTTAGAGATTACACATCCATATACAAAAGAGAGACTTATATTTTATGCACCTTTAGATGCAACCTTTATACTACCCCAGAAAAATCAAACAACATTTTCTAAATCTTTATTCCTAAAAGAGTAAAATAATATAAGAAAATGAGAGGGTAATATTATGAGTCGAAAAAGAACAGTTTATACAGCAGAGTTTA
>JAYELK010000072.1:0-16469 GCA_034717415.1 Campylobacterota bacterium
AAAAGAAGCAAACGGTATTGAGAAAGGCAGTATTACTATCTCACTTAGCTGTAAAAATAATCAAGAAATTATCGAAGTGAGTGACAACGGCGGTGGTATTGATGTGGATATTATAGATTTTATTTTTGAGCCATATTATACTACTAAGTTTCATGCAAAAGGAACAGGCATTGGTCTCTATATTGCTAAAAATATTATTGAGATTAAGATGAAAGGTTTCTTGAGTGTAAAAAATATTGAATTTGGCAGTTGTTTTACTATTGCTCTACCTCTATTAGAGGAACAGAATATATGATGAAAATAGTAATTCTGCTTTTTTTCTTTCTATCAACTCTGCTTTTTGCAAGGAATTATGATAGGAATATTATGACTATTGAAGCAAAACTTTTTCCAAAAATAGCATTGCTTGAACAGGATATTAAGCAAAGTTCATCTAAGCTGCTTAAGATTACTATTGTGGCTAATGAGATGGATTTTAATGCAGCTGAGTATTTTAAAAGAAAAATTGAATTAAACTACCCTAATGAAATAAGAGAAAAGTTAATTATTGTGAATATTTCAAAATTTAAGCCATCAACTATGCAGAATCCTGATGTTATTATTGTTCTTTCTCATCAACCAAAAGAACAGCGAACTATTGCATTGTGGGCCAATCAAAATAAAATAGTAAGTTTTGCTTATGATTCTTCTGATTTGAACTATGGAATCTTATCATCTATCTATATTGGAAAATCAGTAAAGCCTTATCTCAATCGTAAAATAATTAAAGAATACAATTTTATTTTTGATTCTTATCTTCTACAACTTTCAAAATTTACTAATTAGCAGTAATGAACTATATCATTACTGCTTCTCTGTTGCCTTGTACAATCTCACCAATTAAATAACCATCAGTTTTATTTAATACTTTTTTGACATTAGACTCTTCTACAACAAGTATCATCCCAACACCCATATTAAATGCTCTAAACATCTCATCTCTATCTATATGTGGGGACATTAATTCAAATATAGGAAGAACTTTTATAGCATCTTTTTTAACTTCAGCTTTTAAATTTTCAGGAAGAACACGAGGTAGATTTTCAACAATTCCACCACCAGTAATATGAGCCATAGCAACGATCTCATTTTTAAGTTCTTTAAACATTTTTACATAAATATTTGTAGGTTCAAGAAGAGTTTGGATTAATGGTTTACCGTTAAAGTCATCATTAAAGTTAAGTTTCATTTTTTCAAATAGAACTTTTCTAGCCAACGAAAAACCATTTGAATGAAGTCCAGAACTTGGAAGTGCTATAAGTTTGTGACCAGCTCTTACAAGAGAGACTCTGTCCATTTCAGATTTTTCAGCTACACCAACTGCAAAACCAGCTAGGTCATAATCATCTTTAGAATACATTCCTGGCATCTCTGCCGTTTCGCCACCTATTAGAGCACATTCGCTTCTTATACAACCCTCAGCTATACCTGCCACCACATTCGTCGCTGTATTAACATCAAGTTTTCCGGTAGCATAGTAGTCTAAGAAAAAAGATGGAGTTGAGAAGTTACAAAGCAGATCATTAACACACATCGCAACGAGGTCAATTCCCACTGTATTGTGTATGCCTGAATCAATTGCAAGTTTTAGTTTTGTACCTACACCATCAGTTGCTGCAAGCATAACCGGTTCATTAAATCCCTTTGGTAGTTCAAAAGCACCTGCGAAAGAACCTATGCCACCCATAACACCAGGGATTTTTGTAGACTTGACAAGAGGTTTGATATTTTCAACAAAACTGTTACCTGCATCTATATCAACACCTGCATCTTTATAGCTAATTTGACTCATTTAAAACTCCTACTGATTTGGTAAATCACATTTTTTTGAGATGATACATAATGGACAAAAATTTACTAAACCGGCAATAAGAGGAATCACCCCTAAATAAAACCAGAATATACCTGTCATAACGCCTGTAACAATTAATGCAAGACCAAGAATAATACGAAAAACTCTACAAAATTTTCTTATTTTGTTGAAATCCATTTAATACCTTTAAATTTTTTGTAATTATAGCTACATTAAGTAAAATTAATCCTAATATGTTAAAATCACTTTTAATAAACATATAGGAATTTTAATAATGAAAAATTTTATCTATCCGGAAATGATGGTGCATGTTCCACTCTGTACAAACAAAGTGCCAAATAGTCTTTTAATCATAAGTGATAACTCAGATTTACTGATAAAAGAAGTCCAAAAGCATAATGGTATTGATTTTAAAGTAATCCCTTGCAATTTGGACAATCTTCGTGATGAAGCTGGTGCAGATTTTGATGTAGTTATTTGTGAATTGGAAGTTGATATGGCTGTGGCAGGGCATATAAACCGTATTTTAAAAGAGGATGGACAGCTTGTTTGCAGACATCCCAATTTAGACGATGTAGTTAAAAATAGAGAACTTATGCAAATACTTGGCAGATATTTTAAAATTATTATGCCTTACAATTTGGGTGATGGTTCTACTGCACTTCTCTCTTCAAAAGAGTATCATCCAACAGCTGATATAATCTTACAAAGAGCAGATATGTTGGATAATCTGGATTATTATAATTGCGATATACATATAGCTTCATTTGCAATGCCTAACTACATAAGAAAAGAGTATTTAGGGGTTATCAAAAACTAATGGCATTTGAGTACGCTATCGCATTGACTGGAGGCATTGCTACCGGCAAGAGTACGGTAGCATCTCTGATGGCTCTCAATGGAATGAGGGTAATTGATGCAGATGCTATTTCACATAAGATTTTAGATGACTCTTGTGCTTGGGTTGAAGAGACTTTTGGAAGTCAATATGTGAAAAACTCTAAAGTTGATAGAGCATCACTTGGAAAGATAGTTTTTTCGTCTTCAGATGCCAAGAAGATTTTAGAAGATTTTTTGCATCCAAAAATAAGAGCAGAGATTGAAAAGCAAAGTATAAAACAAGATAGTTTTAAATTTCCATATCTTATAGATATTCCCCTTTTTTTTGAAAATGGTGCTTATGATATAAAAGAGAGTGTTGTTGTTTATGCTCCAAGCGATGTTCAGCTTGAGAGATTTATGAAAAGAAATGGTTACTCTAAAGAGGAATCACTAAAAAGAATAGCTTCTCAAATGCCGATAGAAGATAAGAAAAAGAGAGCTACTTGGATTATAGATAATTCTAAAAATTTAAAACATCTTCAAAAAGAGTGTGAAGAGTTTGTTGATAAAATAAAGGCTAAATATTTATGAGAGTAGCAAAATATAGTGCAAATGGAAATGATTTTGTTGTTTTTCACTCTGATGTTAAAAAAGATAGAAGTGAGTTGGCAAAAGAGATTTGTCACAGGCAAGATGGTATTGGTGCTGATGGTTTAATAGTTATTATTCCACATCCCAAGTATGATTTTGAGTGGCAGTTTTATAACTCTGATGGAAGTAGTGCTGAGATGTGTGGAAATGGAAGTCGTGCTGCTGCTCATTACGCTTTTGTTAATAATTTAGCTCCAAAAAATATGAGTTTTTTAACAGAAGCAGGTGTTATAAATGCTCAAGTTGATGATGAGATGGTTTTAAGCGAACTAACACCTCCAAAAATTTTAGAAAAAGATATAGAGTTTGGTGGGAAAAATTGGTGGAAGCTTGATACCGGAGTTCCTCATATGGTTAGCTTTACAGAAAATATAGAAGAGTTTGATATAAAAGAAGCTAGAGAACTTCGATATGAATATAATGCAAATGTTAATATAGCTTTTATAGATAAAAATAAAAATCTTAAAGTTAGAACTTATGAGCGTGGTGTTGAAGATGAGACTTTGGCATGTGGAACCGGAATGGCTGCATGTTTTTATAGAGCAATGCTTGAGGAAAAAGTAGGTAAATCTATAGAGGTTTATCCTAGAAGTGGAGATACACTCTATCTTGGTATGAATGATAGAACGATTACTTTTAAAGGTAGAGTTAAAAATACTTTTGTGACTGAGTGGGCTATTTATTAATTAGCAGACAATATGAGCAAAAGCTCATATTGTTACGCTAGCCACTCTGGCACTTAAAGTCCAGCAGCCTCAACTATCTTAGCTTGATGGTCGGCTATAAGTGGTTCTACAACTTCATCCAGAAGTCCACTACTCATAATCTCGTTTAATCTATATAGAGTTAAGTTGATTCTGTGATCACTTATACGGTTTTGAGGATAGTTATAGGTACGAATACGACCACTTCTATCTCCGGTTCCGACTTGAGTAGCTCTAGCTTCGCTATCTTTTGCTTGAGCTTCTTGCATCTCAAGGTCGTATAGTCTGGCTTTTAGAACTTTCATAGCTTTTTCTCTATTTTTATGTTGAGATTTTTGGTCTTGGTTGGTCACTACTAAACCTGTCGGCAGGTGAGTAATTCTAACGGCAGAGTCAGTTGTGTTTACTGATTGTCCACCACAACCTGAAGATCTCATAACATCTATTTTTAAATCATTGTCGTTTATTTCAACTTCAACATCATCAACTTCGGGCATTACTGCTACTGTGATTGCTGAGGTATGAACACGACCTTGAGATTCTGTTGATGGAACTCGTTGAACACGGTGAGTTCCACCCTCATACTTCAATCGACTATAGACCTGTTCTCCCTTAATAAGGGCAATAACTTCTTTAAATCCACCCGAATCTGATGGAGATGTACTCATAAGTTCAATTTTCCAGCCTCTTAGATCCGCATACCTTGTGTAAGCTTCAAACAGATCGCCTACAAAAATAGCAGCTTCATCCCCACCAGCACCAGCACGAAGTTCCACGATAATATTTCTATCATCATTTGGATCTTTTGGTAGAAGAAGCATTTTAATCTCCTCTTCTATGATTGGTTTTTGTGGTTCAAGCTCTTTAAGCTCCTCTTTTGCCATTTCGCCCATTTCAGCATCCGAAAGCATCTCTTTTGTATCTGCAATATCAGAAATTAAAGTTTGATACTCTTTTGCTTTTTCAACGATTGGTAAAAGATTTGATTGTTCTTTGGAGAGTTCTGTCATTCTTTTGATGTCAGAAGTGATGTCAGGTGAACTTAGCAGATCGCTAAGTTCATTATAGCGAGTGATAAACGGTGTGAGTCTATCTGCTAACATTATTTTGCCTTCTTTAGGGGGTTGTAGGGACTTTGTGTCCCTGCCTTAATGACGAAGCTTTGCTTTGACATTGAGTAAAAATTATAGTGCGTTAACAGCTCTGTGTAAGCGGCTTACTTTTCTAGCTGCAGTCTCTTTTTTAAGAATACCTTTGCTTACAAATTTATGAATTTGTTTGTTAGCTATTTTGAATGCTGTTGTTGCTTCTTCTTTATTACCTGCTTCGATTGCAGAACGAACATCTTTTACGATGTTTTTAAGACGAGTTCTGTAAAAACGATTTCGTTCTGTACGAACGATAGTTTGACGAATTCTCTTAATTGATGACTTGTGATTTGCCATGTAATGAGTCCTTCTCATGAAATTTTAGTGCGCAATTTTAGCTTAAAGATAATTAAAGTTAAGTTAAAGACTGAATGAATTGTAATATTTAGTGTTTATGAGAATAGTTATGTTAAAATACAGCACTTTAAAATTGGAATAAATTATGAAATTATTTGGAACTGATGGGGTTAGAGGTGAAGCGGGGTCTTTTTTAAGTGCCCAGCTTGCTATGAAAGTTGCGATGGCTGCTGGAGTATACTTTAAAGCACGCTCTACCACGAATAAAATTTTGATAGGTAAAGATACAAGAAGAAGTGGCTATATGATTGAAAATGCTATAGTAAGTGGTCTTACTGCTATTGGCTATGATGTTATTGAGATTGGACCAATGCCTACTCCTGCCATCGCGTTTATTACCGAAAACATGAGATGCGATGCCGGAATAATGATTAGTGCTTCTCATAACTCATTTGAAGACAATGGGATAAAGTTTTTTAATGCTCATGGAGATAAGTTGTCTTCCAAAGTGGAAAAAGAGATAGAAGATATATATCAAAATGAGGAACTATTGCTAGAGGCTCAAGCTACTGCTAAAAATATTGGTAAAGCTAAAAGAATAGATGATGTAATCGGAAGATATATCATACAGTTAAAAAATTCATTTCCCAGAGAACTTACTCTTCAAGGCGTGAGAATAGTTTTGGATACAGCAAATGGAGCCGGATACAAAGTTGGTCCAACAGTCTTGGAAGAACTTGGTGCTGATGTAATTGTTCTTCATGATAAGCCAGATGGTTTTAATATAAATGAAGGTTGTGGCGCACTTCATACAAAGGATTTGTGTGATAGTGTTGTTAAGTTTAGAGCAGATTTAGGAATAGCACTTGATGGTGATGCGGATAGACTTGTTGTAGTTGATGAAAAGGGTGAAGTTGTTGATGGAGATCAGCTTTTAGGTGCTCTTGGTTCATATATGAACGATAAGGCTCTTTTAAAAGGAGGAGGAATTGTTTCAACGGTTATGAGTAATCAAGGTTTACAAGATTTTATGAAATCCAAAGATTTGAAACTATTTCGTTCTGCTGTTGGAGATAAAAATGTTTTAGAGATTATGAAAAAAGAGGGCATTAATTTTGGTGGTGAACAGAGTGGGCATGTGATTATGAGTGATTTTGCAAAAACTGGGGATGGGTTGGTTTCTGCACTTCAAACACTGGCACTACTGATTGATACCAATCAAAAAGCCTCAGAGGTCCTTCGTCCCTTTAAGCTTTATCCACAAAAATTGGTAAATATCAATATTAAAGAGAAAAAACCACTTGATAAAATAGTTGGTTTAGACTCTAAATTAAAAGAACTAGATAAGATGAATGTCGGACATCTTATTCGCTACTCAGGAACTGAAAATAAATTAAGAGTTTTGCTTGAGTGTAAAGAGGGTAAAAAAATGAATTTTTTAATGGATGATATGGTTGATTTTTTTCAAAAAGCTTTAAATGCCTAAGCATATTCGTCTTAGTATAATACTGCTTTTTAGTATGGCAGGTGTCTTTATAATAGACCAAAATATAAAGATGCTTTTTGTAGATGGTTTTCGTTACTATACTGAGTGTATTGATCTGATTTTAGTATATAATAAGGGTGTCGCATTTTCTATGTTGGCATCTTTGGATGAGTGGTTGAAATATATCCAATTAGTAATGGTTAGTGGGATTTTAATCTACATAATCTACCTAAAAAAAGTATGCTACGCCTTTCCTGCTGGACTTATGCTGGGTGGAGCTTTTTCTAATGTGTATGATAGATTTATTCATGGTGGTGTAGTGGATATGGTTTATTGGCATTGTGGATTTAACTTTGCTGTATTTAATTTTGCTGATGTGATGATAGATGTTGCTGTTGTCTGGTTTTTGATTCTGAATTTTAAACCACAACTATGTAAAAGCTAACTAAAAGCAGATTTTAGATACCATTGCCGAAAATAATAGTTTAAATTAGAACTAATAGAGAGAAAAAGGAAATTGATGGAAATTAAATCAAATAAAATTGATGGTGCAAATGCTGAGATTAAAGCTACAATCTCAATGGATGAGGTTAATGTAAACCTAGATAAGATTGCTAAAACTTTAGCAAAAACTGCAAGTGTTCAAGGCTTTAGAAAAGGCAAAGTTCCTATTGCTATAGTTAAAAAGCAGTATGGTGAAAAACTGGTTCAAGATGCAGAAGCTGAAGCATTGCGTGATGTTCTTAACAAAGGTTTAGATGAGTTGGGTATTGCAAATGAATCATTGATTGGTGAACCTAATGTTTCACAATTTGATAAGAGTGATGATAAGATTGAAGTAACTGTAAAAGTTGCTATGAAACCTGAGATAGATATGGGTGATTATGCTGCAATGGTTAAAGAGTTTGATAAACCTGTTGTAAGTGATGAGGATGTTGATGCTAGAATTAAAGAGTTAGCAGAATCTCAAGCTCCACTTGTTGATATTAAAAGAAACCGTAAAATGAAAAGTGGAGATACTGCTGTAATTGACTTTGAAGGTTCAATTGACGGTGAACTTTTTGAGGGTGGTAGCGCCAAAGACTTTGCACTTCTTTTAGGTTCAGGGCAGTTTATCCCAGGTTTTGAAGATCAGTTAATCGGCGTTAAAAGAGATGAAGAAGTAGTTGTTAAAGTAACTTTTCCTGAAAACTATGGTGGTAAAGAGTTAGCTGGTAAAGATGCTGAGTTTAAAGTAAAAGTTAATCAAATTCAAGTTAAAGATGACTTTGAAATCAATGATGAAGTTGCTAAGAAATTGCTTCCTGGTCAAGAAGATGCTTCGCTAGAGAGTTTAAAGGCTCAAGTTAAGACTCAGATAGATAATGAAACATTGGGAAAACTGTATAATGATGAGCTAAAACCGGCTCTTTTAGACTCTTTTGTTGAAAGTTTTAAGTTTGATTTACCGGAATTTGTTGTTGAGCAAGAGATAGATATGGCGCTAAACAAGGCAGCTGGAACTATGAGTGAAGATGAGATTAAAGAGCTTCGTGAAAATGCAGATAAATTGACTACACTTCGTGAAACTTTCCGTGATGATGCCGTAAGAAGCGTAAGAGCTACTTTTATTATTGATACTTTAGCTGCTACTGAAGATATTAAAGTTGAAGAACAAGAGATTATGCAAGCTATCTATTTTGAAGCTATGCAGACAGGTCAAGACCCTAAAGCAGCATATGATCACTATAAAGAGGCTGGTTATCTGCCTGCTATTCAGATGTCTATGGTTGAGGATAAAGTTCTTAGTAAACTTCTTAATGCAAAGATGAAAGAGGCATAAAAATGAGTTATATTCCTTATGTAGTTGAAAAAACAGGGCGTGATGAACGCTCTTATGATATCTACTCTCGTCTTTTAAAAGATAGAATTGTAATGTTAAGTGGAGAAGTTAATGATCAAGTTGCTTCTACAATAGTTGCACAACTTTTGTTTTTAGAAGCAGAAGACCCAGAGAAAGATATATACTTTTACATTAACTCCCCCGGTGGAGTTGTTACTGCAGGAATGGCTATTTTTGACACTATGAACTATATTCGTCCAGATGTTGCTACTATTTGTATAGGTCAAGCTGCATCAATGGGTGCTTTTTTGCTTTCAAGTGGTGAAAAAGGTAAAAGATATGCTCTTACACATGCTAGAATTATGATTCACCAACCTTTAGGTGGTGCGCAAGGTCAGGCTACGGATATAGCGATTCAAGCAGAAGAAATTCTTCGTATGAAAGCTGAGCTGAATTCGATTTTGGCAAAAAATACAGGCCAAAGTATTAAAAAGATAGAAAAAGATACTGATCGTGATAACTTCATGAGCGCTCACGAATCTCAAGAATATGGCATGATTGATGAGGTTTTAGTTAAAAATGATAAAGAATAAGGAGTCAAAATGACTCCTCTCACCAAAGGTGAAGCTTTTATTCTATGCTTTGAAATGGCATGGAACATGCAAGTGACTGAATATAATTTGGACGAGTTCAAATTATATGAGATTTAATAGTAGGAGAGAACATGGCAGGAATTTTAAGAAGTAGAAATCGTAGAAATATAAATGATGCAAACCCTCCTGCTAAATCATCAGGTTCTTCCGTGCTAAGTATGGATGAACCCTCAAGTGATTTAGAAATTTACTCAAAAGAGGTTTTGAGTGTATTGATTTCAGATAACCTGCCACCAACCCCAAATAATTTTTCTCTCTACTTTGATAGACTTTTAGAGGATAAAAGCGAATCTCTTCGTAAGCAGATACTCTCTATATTGGAATTTGAAGAGAGCAATGATGATGAGAGTACTATTATGCTTGAACATAGTTTAAAACAGGGTTTCTCTTCAGTAAAAAATATATTAGGCGTGACTGCTAATCTTTATAAAAATATGAGTCTGATGACTAAGATTTTAGATAAAAGAAAACGAGAACTGGGCGAAGTCTCTGATTCTGAATCTATAATAAGTGTTATAGGTTCTCTCAATGAATCTATAAATAAACTAAACTCTATCTTAAAGAAACAAAATTCACAGATGAAAACGCTCTATGATGAAACAGCGACAATAGTTAAAAATGTAGAAAATGAGACTATATTTGATAATAAATTTGGTGTTTACAATAAGCGGTATTTAATGAGTAAGATAGAGCAGGAGATGGAACTTATAAATGAGTTTAATCATAAAAGTTCACTTATAATGATAGAACTTTCCCGTGAACTTATAGAGAGTATTAATAATGAGAAAGCTATTACTTTGATGACAAGAACAATAGCTAGACTTCTCTTGAAAACTTCTCGAAGAAGCGATGTTGTCTCTCATTATGGCAATGGTCTCTTTGCAATGCTTTTAAAACATACAGATATCGATAGTGCTAAAAAAGCAAGTGAAAGATTGTGTGACTTGGTAGCAAATAGTAACTTCTTTTTAGCAGATAGAGAGGTTCGTTTGAAAATATCTATCGGAATTACAGATATTGATACTCTTTATTCGGTAGAAGAGATAGTAGTTAGTGCTATGAATGGTGTTGAAAAAGCATATAGTAAGAAAAATATTGATTTTGCTGTTTCACTAAGAGAACAGGCTGTTGTAGGGGAGAAAAAATAGTTTATGAAGTTAAATATAGTAGAGTATCCAGATAGAAAATTACGAGAAAAATCCTCTAAAATTGAAAAGTTTGATGCACAATTACACAGACTCTTGGATGCCATGTATGATATGATGATGAGTTCCAATGGTATTGGTTTGGCCGCAATTCAAGTTGCAATAGCCAAAGAGGTTTTAATCTTAAGTATCCCTGATGAAGATGGTGAACAATCAAAAGAGAACCTTATGGAGATAATAAATCCTGTAATTACATATAGGAATGGGGAGACAACTTATCAAGAGGGATGTTTGAGTGTTCCTGGTTTTTATGAAGATATTAATAGATTTGACACTATAAGCCTAAATTATCAAGATAGAGACGGAAATACTAAAAATCTTAATGCAGATGGACTTTTAAGTATAGCTATTCAACATGAGTGTGATCACTTAAATGGTATACTTTTTATAGATAAACTCTCCTATTCTCGTAGAAAAAAGTTTGAAAAAGAGTATAAAAAACTTCAAAAAGAGAAGAAAAACTCTAAATAATATGACAATATGTCATGTTTTTATATAAAATAAAATTTATGTAATATAATTTATTTAACTAAGCTATTAGGTTGATTAAATGAAAAAAGTTATATGTGCTACCTATGAGGGGATTGATGCAAAGATTGTAGATGTGGAATCTACTCTAACCAAAGGTCTTCCCTCTTTTTCAATTGTAGGTATGGCATCTACTGCCATAACAGAGGCTAAAGAGAGAGTAAAATCTGCTCTGCTTAGCAGTGACTTTTCTTTCCCACCAAAACGCATAACAATAAATCTGGCGCCAAGTGATGTAAAAAAAGAGGGTAGTCAATTTGATTTGAGTATAGCTCTCTTAATTGCTCTTGATTATCTCGAGAGTGATTTTAGTGAGTGGTCTGTCTTTGGTGAACTTGGACTTGATGGAAGTGTTAAAGAAAATATGCAACTCTATCCACTTATACTATCCCTTGCAAATCAAAAACTAATCTCAAAAGTTATAGTTCCAGATGCAAGTCTTAAAAAGTTATCTAAAATACCAAATATTGAATTTTATGGGGTAAAGAGTTTGCAAGAAGCAATAGAACTTTTGAAAAATCAAGAGAGTGCTATGCCAACTACTATGCAAAGCAGTATAGAGTACCCATTTTATGAGATTGCAGATGAGAAATACTACTATATAAAAGAGTACCAAGATGATTTTATTGATGTAAAAGGGCAGGAGGTAGCAAAAAGAGCAGCACTAATCTCTGCTACGGGTTTTCATAACATCTTGTTTGAGGGAAGTCCTGGATGTGGTAAGAGTATGGTAGCAAAAAGGATGAGATATATTTTACCTCCTATGAGTAGTGATGAGATTTTGGATGTGGCAAAACTTCAAGCCTTGGAATTTAAAGAACCGGAGTTTAAGCCCCACAGAAATATGCGAAGTCCTCATCATAGTTCAACTCTTGGGAGTATTTTTGGTGGAGGTTCACATAAAGCACAGATTGGTGAAGTTGGTTTGGCTCATAAAGGAATCCTTTTTTTCGATGAGTTGCCACACTTTTCTAAAAATGTATTAGAGGCATTAAGAGAGCCAATGCAAGATAATCGTATAAGAATTTCGAGGGTAAACACAAAGGTGGAGTATCCTTCAGATTTTCTTTTTATAGGAGCGATGAATCCTTGCCCATGTGGAAATCTTTTAAATCAGGCAAAAGAGTGCAGATGCAGTGATTTGGAAATTCAGAGATATAAAAATAGACTTTCCGAGCCATTTTTGGATAGAGTGGATTTGAGCGTAGTTATGCAGAGTGTAAGTGCAGATGATAAAGCAAGTTTCACATCAAAAGAGTTGCATAAGATGGTTGTTCAAGCACATATATTTTCTAAGAACAGAGGACAGAATAGTTTTAATGCAAAACTAAATGATGCAGAGATAGAGAAGTTTTGTCTTTTAAATGATGAGGCAAAAGATGTTTTAGATATGGCGATAGGTCGTTTTGATTTGACATTTAGAAGTATTAAAAAAGTGCAAAAAGTAGCAAGAACTATAGCTGATTTAGATTCTAGTGATGCGATTGAGAAGAGCCATATTTTAGAAGCCCTTAGTTATAGGAGAAGATAGTCCACATGCTATAGCATGTGAAAGGTACTCTATATAAATAATTTTAGTTAGACATTATAGTAAGTAGCATTAGGATGATAAACAACCAAAGCACTAGTTGATTGCTCAGGGTGAATCTGAAAAGTCTCACTTAGTTTTATGCCGAACTCTTCAGGTTTAAGCAGGTCAAAAAGGGGACGGTTCAGTTCGAGGTCTGGACAGGCTGCATAACCAAAGGAGTATCTGCTTCCTTGGTATCTGTTCATTTGTACATCGCTAAGGGAACCTCCCTCGTTATCGCTTATATTCAAATCAAGTCTTATCTGTTTATGTGCTATCTCTGCTAATGCTTCTGCTAGTTCAACACCAAGACCGTGAAACTGATAATATTCTGTGTAGTTACCTTTATCATAGATCGCTCTCTCTGCATCACTAAGTTTTGCTCCGGCACTCACACATGTTAAAGCCACAACATCATGTCTGTCACTATGAAAAAAATCACTCAATGCACGGTGTGGTTTTTTTGATTGTCTTGGAAAAGTAAACTGCTTTATTGCTCTGCCCATAACATATTCTAAGTGTTCGCAATTTACTTCATCCTCAGAGTTATATCCCTCTTTCTCATCAAAAATAAGAAGAGTGTTATCATCACTACGACATGGAAAATATCCGTAGATAATAGTTGGTTCAAAAAGTTTTTCATCCAAAAACTGTGCCTTTAGTCTTTCATAAGCAGGTAGAATCACCTCATCGACCTGTTTTTGATACTCCTCTTTTGTTTTCCCTTTTGAACTATACCCCCAACGAGATTTAAATAGAATCTTATGATTTATCCACTCAAAAGCCATCTCTATTTGAGATTGTGTCAGTTTTATCTCTCTGCGACCCCAAAATGGAGGAGTTGGAACTTTGACATCTCTGTTTGGCATGTGAAGTTCTTCAAAAGGTGGAATTACAATCTCTTTTTTCTCTTTTACAACTTTTTCTTCACTATCTTTGGCATGTAGATTAGTGTCAAAATTTCCAGCTTCTATGCGACTCATTGCCGTTACGCCATCAAAAGCATCTTTGCAGTAAAAGATAGGACCATCATAAAAAGGGCGACAAAAATCATCCACAAAGCTACGAGTAAGAGCCGCTCCACCTATTAAAACAGGAATATCGATACCTTCAGCTTTTAAAAGTTTAAAATTTTCTTGCATAACTTGTGTAGATTTTACAAGCAGACCACTAAAACCTAAAGCGGCAATTTGCCCATCTTTCATAGCCTGAATAAAAGATTCTAACTCAACCTTGATTCCAAGATTTTGAACCTTAAAACCGTTGTTAGATAAAATAATATCTACTAGATTTTTACCAACATCGTGAACATCACCCTTTACCGTTCCCAAAACCAGAGTAGTATCTACCTCTTTTTCAACTTTTGGAAGATATGGGTTAAGATGATCAACCGTTTTTTTCATGGTCTCGGCACTCTGAAGTACAAAAGGCAACTGCATCTGCCCCGAACCAAAAAGTTCTCCTACTACCTTCATAGCATCTATAAGAATCTCATTAACAATTTTTTCAGGTGCGATAGTGTGACGAACTTCTTCCACTAAGGGAATCATTCTCTCTTTATCTCCATCCATTAGAAGTTTTGCGATTTTTTCTTCACTGCTCATAGCAAGATACTCAGAATCATCAGCACTTGTATCTATCGCTTCTTTAGATGAAAAATGCTCAATAAATTCAAAGAGTGCTTCACCGTTTGGTTTTTTGTTAAAAAGAAGATTATTACAAATATCTTGGTCTTCTTGACCTATTTTATTGATAGGAATAATATGTTTAACATTGATGATAACACTTGTCAGTCCAGCTTCTATACAGTGGTGCAAAAACATAGAGTTTAAGTATGGTCTAGCATCTTTATCGAGTCCAAAAGAGATATTGGAGAGTCCTAAAACTGCTCCAACTTCGGGATGTTTTATGCGAAGTTGTCTTATCGCCTCTATGGTGTTTATGGCAGCATCAAAATACTCTTCATCTCCACTTGCAAGAGTAAAGGTCAGAACATCAAAGACTAAATCCTCTTTTTTGATTCCATGTCTATTTGTAGCAAGATCTATAATTCTATCGGCGATAGCTATTTTATCCTCAACATTTTTTGCCATACCTTTTTCATCAATAGTAAGACAGACTAGAGAGGTTCCATACTTTTTAGCCAAAGCACACACTTCATCAAATTTGCCCTCTCCATCTTCAAGGTTTACCGAGTTTAAAATTGGTTTTCCACCAATATTTTTAAGTGCAGTTTCCAAACCGTTTGTTTGAGTAGAATCTGGCATAAGAGGAAGAGGGATTTTTTGGTTATACATGCTTATAACTGCATTCATATCTTTGGTCTCATCACGACCTGCAAAACCAACATTTATATCTACTACATGCGCTCCTGCTCTAACTTGTTGTTGCGCAACACTCAGAGTTTCCTCGTAGTTTTCAGCTAAAAGAAGTTCACGAAAAGCTTTTGAACCAGTTGCGTTTGAGCGTTCACCCATAAGTAGAGGGGCAGGTTCTTGCATAAGTTCTACAGTGTTAAAGAGTGAGGCTATAGAGTTTGGATGATTTCCAGATGCTACTTTAGGAGTTTTTTTGCTTACTTTGTCAACTAAAGCACGGATATGTTGAGGTGTAGTTCCACAACATCCACCTAAAAAGCTAACACCATTAAGATCTAAAAATTTCTCTTGTTGGTTTGCAAACTCATCCGGTCCCATAGGGTAGTAGGTACAACCTCCACGGTTTTGAGGGAGTCCTGCATTGGCATGAACGCTAATAGGTTTATGCCAGAGTTCACTTAGAGTTTTCAGATGTTTTAATACTTGTTGAGGTCCGGTTCCACAGTTAAAGCCAAGACTTAAGATGTCAAATGGTTTCATAATAGTTGCTATAGTTGCGGCATCTGTACCGATAAGCATAGTTCCACTAAGTTCTATAGTTACAGATACCATGATAGGAATCTCAACATCTCTTTGGCGAGAAGCTTCTTGAGTGGCATGTAGGGCAGCTTTTATTTGCAGAGGGTCTTGGCATGTTTCAAGAAGAAAAATATCAACACCACCATCAATAAGAGCTAGACAAAACTCAGTATAACCCTCATACATCTCATCGTAGGTAATATGTCCTAAAGATGGAAGTTTTGTACCAGGTCCTACTGAGCCTAAACAAAAACGAGGATGTTCAGGTGTGCTAAATTTCTCACACTCTTTTTTTACTAACTCTGCTCCAGCCTTTGTTAGTTCATAAGCACGGTTTTTAATGTCATAATCATCTAAAACCCAAGAAAAAGAACCAAAAGTATTGGTTGTGATAAGGTCTGCTCCAGATGTTAAGTAAGCATGAAAAATCTCACTTAAAACTTCAGGAGCAGTAACATTCAGGAGTTCATTACATCCCTCATTCCCTTCCCATGCCTCTTTTGAGATTTTATCATCTCGTTGTTGTAACTGAGTTCCCATCGCACCATCTATGATAAGTGGACGAGTTTTGATTGTGTTTAATATGTAGTCTTTTGTTGTCATATACTTAAAGCTTCTTATTTGAATATTTAGAGATTTTATCAAAAGTGAGCATAAAAAGGGCTTTGCTATGTTGTGTTTAAACCTATCTAAAAGTAAAAATTAAGATTAATGACGAAAAAATATGACAAACTCTTGACTATATTCGTCAAAAAGTAGTATAATGACGATGAAATTCAATAATATGAGAGGTTTTGTCGTTAAAATGGTAGTTGCTTATATACGCCCAGATAA
>JAYELK010000073.1:0-16182 GCA_034717415.1 Campylobacterota bacterium
CAAGGGTCTGTTACATTTAGTGCCAATTGAAAAAGTTCTTTAGTGATGGGAAGCTCCGATATTGATTTTAGATTTACATTGTAGCTGATTTTGGATTACCCACACTTTTTTAGAAGGAACCATAATTAAGATCTTTAGATTTACTTCAAAGAGGGAAGTATTGCCTAAAAATTGTGAATTCTATAAAAAACTACAAAATTTAATAGTGATGGAGTCAAAAAGATGTAAAGAGTAATTTCATAGCCTGATTGAAGTGTTTCCAGATTCAAAAAGATGAGTTTTTTATGAATTTGGAAGCATGGAGAATGTTATGGAATTATTTGGGTATTTGGCTTAAGTTGAAGTTTTGCTTTAGTTTGGTACAATTCGCAACTTTAAAACCTACAAAAGGAAGCTTATTATGGCAAGAAGATGTGCTATTAGTGGCAAAGGCCCAATGAGTGGAAACAATGTTTCTCACGCAAAAAACAGAACAAAGCGTCGTTTTTTACTTAACTTAAGAACAGTTCGTATTACTTTAGAAGATGGTACTACTAAAAAAATCAAAATCTCTGCAAGAGAATTAAGAACACTTAAGAAAAACTCTTAAGTCTTCTTAGGAAATAAACTTGAATCTTTTATCGAGGATTCGTAAATTTCTACATTGGGAGTCTGCTCCCACCCCTGACACAAAACTTCTTCCTGAAGTTTTTCATCACCTTAAAGCTTTTCGTTTACCTCTAAGTCTTACCGTTCTAACAATGATGGTCGGAACAATCGGTTATGTTATCATTGATGATTTCACACTGATGGATGCTATATATCAAACTGGTATAACATTTACTACTGTTGGATTTGGAGAGATTGCTCCAATTTCAAATGCTGGTAGAATTTTCACAGTTACTCTTATCATAGCTGGATTTGCAGTATTTTCCAGTGCTGTGGGTATTTTAGTTACAGAGTTAAGCAGAGGACATATTATTGCCATTTTAAAGGAGCGAAGAATGTTGTATAAGATAGCAAGACTTAAAAAGCATTTTGTTGTATGTTATCATAATGATTATAGTCTTGAAGTGACAAAGCAATTGCGTCAAAATCACATCCCTTTTGTTGTTCTAGATCCAAGACCAGAGATACATGAATGGGCGAAAGAACATAAATATCCAACATATCTTCAAGCAGAACCACATGCTGAACTAGCTATGTTAAAAGCTCACTTGGCATCTGCTAAAGGGCTTATTACAATGTCTGATTCAATAGCAGATAATATTGCTATTATCGCATCTGTAAGACTTTTTGAAAAAGAGCATTTTCTTCCAAGACCATATTATGTAATATCAGTAGCTGAATCTGTGAGTGATGTGGAAAAGCTTAAAAAACTTGGTGCTGATACAGTTGTTTCTCCTACAAAATTAACAGCACAAAGAGTAAGCGCAATGGCAGCTCGTCCAGATATGGAAAACTTATTAGAGGAATTTTTATACAAAACTGATAACCCGTTAGATATGGAAGAGATAGAAGTCCCAAAATATAGTTGGGCAATTCTTAAAAAACTAAAAGAGACACACCTTCGCCAAATTACAAATACTTCAGTTGTTGGGATTACTAAAAAAGATGGTAAGTTTGCCGCAATGCCTAAGGGAGATGTTTTGATTACGAGTGAGTGTAAATTGCTTGTGATTGGAACTCAAAGTGATATTAATTTTACAAAAGAGTTGATTAGAAAAAGAGAGAAGCCTAAGGAGTTGAAATTTGTATAAAATAGTTCAAGTTGATGGTGGTGTTTGTGTTAGTAAAGGTTTTTTTGCTGATGGTGTTAGTGCAGGATTAAAACCTGATGGTGCAAAGGATATGGCATTTATTTATAGTGAAGATGAGTGTGAAATAGCTTCTGTTTTTACTACAAACAAGATGTATGCAGCACCTATTAAGCACTTTAGAGCCAAGGGCAGTTTTAAGACTAATTTTGTTCTTATAAACTCAAAAAATGCAAATGCTATGACTGGTCAGGCTGGCGTTGATGATATAGATGAGATTATGTTGGCATGTGAAGATAAAATCAATCCTATCATGAGTTCAACAGGAGTAATCGGTGTTAGACTTCCAAAGCAAAAAATCATAGATGGGATAAAACTTTTTGACCTAAGTAAAAAAGATTCTAGCAGTGCTTCAAAAGCAATTATGACTACGGACAGTTTTGCCAAAGAGATAGCTTTAAATGTGACTTTAGATGATGGTAGTAGTTTTAACATAGGGGCAATGGCAAAAGGTGCTGGTATGATAAATCCGGCAATGGCGACAATGCTATGTTTTATAACAACAGATGCAGATGTTTTAAAGCCAGAGATGCAAGAGATTTTAGATGAAGTTACAACTAAAACATTCAATGCCATAAGTGTTGATGGAGATACTTCTACAAATGACAGTGTAATGCTTTTATCAAATGCTAAAAGTGGGAGTTATGATAAAGATGCTTTTAGAGATGCACTATTTAAAGTTATGCACTTTTTAGCTTTAGAAATGGTAAGAGATGGCGAAGGTGCTACAAAACTTGTAACTTATAAAGTAAGTGGTGCTAAAGATGAGAGAGATGCAGAAGTAGTAGCAAAAGCACTCTCTGATTCACTTCTTGTAAAAACTGCACTCTTCGGTGAAGATCCAAACTGGGGAAGAATCGCTTCAACTGTTGGTGCGAGTGGAGCAGAGTGCTACGAAGAGAGCCTAAAAATCTCATTTGACAACCTTTGTGTTTATGACAGAGGAAAACTCTACTTTGATGATGAAATGGAGAAAAAAGCCTCCATAGTAATGACCCATAAAAAATTCACAATCTCTTGTGACTTAGGAGTCGGCAACGGAGAATTTAAAGCTTATGGTTGTGACTTAGGTTATGAGTATGTTAAGATCAATGCAGATTATCGTACCTGATTGATATTGTCTCACACTCTCGCTTATACTGCTCGTAATTCTTTTCTAAATAAAGCTATAATACAAAAACAATAAAAAAAGGAAAATTAATGGGTGAAACATACGCTAAAAATAAAAAAGCCTATTTTGATTACTTTTTAGAAGAGAAGTTTGAAGCAGGTCTTGTTTTAAAAGGTAGCGAAGTTAAAGGGATTCGGGCGCATAGAGTGAATTTAAAAGATAGTTTTATCCGTTTTGTTGGAAATGAAGCATTTTTGTTTAATGCTCATATAGGGAGACTTGAGACTACACACCATTTTTACTCACATGAAGAGAGAGGCAGTCGAAAGCTTCTGCTTCATAAAAAAGAGTTGCAGAAGATGTTAAAAGCAGTAAATCGGGATGGTTATACGGTTGTTCCTCTTGGGCTATACTTCAATGCCAGAAATATAGTGAAGATTCAGATTGCTATTGCTAAAGGGAAACAGCTTCATGATAAAAGACAGGATTTAAAAGCCAAAGACCAAAAAAGAGATATAGCTAGAGCTATGAAGGATTATTAAAATGTCAGTTTTTCAGTTACTTATGTTAGGGGCTTCGGCTTTTTTTGCATTTAAAATTTATGAGCATATTCAAACGCTTCAAGAACCGGACTTAAGAGATGATGATTTCTCAAACAATGAGCCAAGAAGTGCAGGTGCTTTCTCCGTGTTTTCTCCAGAAGCTTTAGTTTTAAAAGCTGATGAAGCTTATGAAGAGGAAGATTTTCAAAGAGCTTTAGCTTTGTTAAATGAGGTAAATGAAAAAGAGGCAAATAACTCTGAGGTACTTTTTAAAATAGCTTATATTTTACAAAAAGTTGATGATAATGATGAAGCACTAAAATATTATAAAGAGGCTTTAGCATTAGATAAAAACAATGAGTTTATTCACAACTCAATGGCAACTATTTATAGAGTAAATGGAGAGTTTACATCAGCGAAAATGCATTTGCAAACTTCACTAGAGATAGATAATCAAAATCCTATAACTTACTATAACTTTGGAAATCTTTTAGTTGAGATGCAACATAATGAAGAAGCAGTAGCTATGTATGAAAAAGCTATAGAGATAGATCCTAAGTTTGGTGAGGCAAAAGTTGAGTTAGAAAAACTACAAGGGGAGTAGAGATGAAGATTTCACAGATATATGAGTTTTTAGATAAACTTTCACCCTTTGAACTTCAAGAGAGTTGGGATAATTCAGGTCTTTTGGTAGGTGATTTTAATCAAGAGATAAAAAAAATTGTCTTAAGTATAGATGTTGATGAAGCTTTGATAGATTCTATGGACAGTGACACTCTTTTGATAACTCATCATCCTATTATTTTTGGTGGTTTAAAGCAGTTGGAATTTAGTAAATATCCGGCAAATCTTCTTCAAAAAATGATAAAGAAAAATATTTCAAATATTGCAATGCACACAAACTTTGATCAAACACATCTGAATGATTTCGTAGCAAGGGAAGTTTTAGGATATGAAATAGCACAAAAAGATGGGTTTGTTGCTTATCTGGATATTGATGAAGATTTTGATAAATTTGCTTCAAAAGTTGCATCAGCATTTAAACTTCCACATGCCAGATGTGTTAAATGCCATGATAGAGTAAAAAAAGTTGCCCTAACAACAGGTTCAGGTTGCTCTTTGTTGAAGTCTATAGATGCTGATTGCTTTTTAACAGGAGATGTCAAATATCACGATGCTATGGAGGCTAAGAGTATAAAAATGTCACTTATTGATATAGGGCATTTTGAAAGTGAGCATTTTTTTGCAGAAATTTTACATAAACATTTGAAAAATTTAGGTTTAGAAGCTATAATTTCATCATCAGAAAACCCTTTTACTTATATTTAAGCAAAAGAGTATAAATATTTAATCCAAAAAGGAGATTAATGAACTCACATTTACAACAATTAATTGACCTATCACAAGTAGATAAAGAGATAGATGCGTTTGAACCTCAGATAGAAGAGGCAAATGCTAAATATGAAGCAGCATTAGCACAAAAAGGGAGTATTGATTCCGATATTGAAAATTTAAGCAGTGAAATCAGAGATGAAGAGCTTAAAAAATCTAAAAATGAACTTCATTTAGCTGAACTTTCTCAAAAACTTGAAGAAAATTCTAAAAAGAGTGGTGAGATTAAAACTGAACGAGAGATGAAATCACTTCAACTTGAAGAAGAAATAGCAAAAGAACAAGTAACTTTTGCAAATGAAGAGATAGAGAGACTTGAGAAAATTATTGAGTCTAAAAAAGAGCAGGTTGAAGCGGCAAAAGAGTCTTTAGTTGAACTAAATACAAATTTAGAGTCTATAAAAGCTGAAGTTGATAAAAAATTAGAATTGATTAATAATGAAAGACAAGAAGTCTTTGTTAAAAAAGAAAAACTTCTTGGAAAAATAAACCAAAAAGGTCTATCTTTTTATCAAAAGATTCGTCGTTGGGCTAAAAACACTACAGTTGTGCCCGTTGCAGAACAAGCTTGTATGGGTTGTCACATGATTATAAGCGATAAAATATATTCAGATGTTATTAGAGCTGAAGATATTGTAACTTGCCCACATTGTGGTCGTATTTTGCATGTGGAAACTACGCAAGAGTAAGCTTTTTAAAGAAACTAAAGTTTTGAAGCTTTTTACCCTCTTTTATTATATTTTAAGTGTTGTGTTATACCTTATAGCACTTCCACTTTTAATATTTTTATCTTTTAAACAAAAATACAAAGACTCAGTTCCAGCTCGTTTTTTTCTTTTTAACAATAAGAGATTTGAAAAAGAGAATGGTATTTGGTTTCATGTATGTTCACTCGGTGAAGCAAGAGCATTGAAGCCTATCCTTAATCTGCTTGAAAATAGTGAAGTAAAGATTACAACTATAACTCAAACAGGGCAGAGTGAAGCGAAAAAATATGATGCTGTCGTAAGGTATCTCCCTTTTGAGATATTTTTACCATTTTGGATGAAAAAACAGAAATTGCTTGTTGTTTTAGAAGCAGAGTTTTGGTTTATGCTTTTTACAATAGCTGCTTCAAAAGGTACAAAAGTTGTACTTTTAAATGCACGGATTTCTGAAAAAAGTGCTAAAAAATATCTGCAGTTTGCATGGTTTTATAAAAGAATGTTACGGCATGTAGAGATGATTTATGCTCAAAGTGAAGCTGATAAAAATCGTTTTTTGGCACTTGGAGCTAAACATATAGAAGTGATTGGCAACATAAAATTAGCCGGTGAAATTATAAAAACAAAAGAGTATAAAAAACCTCAGATGCAAGTTATTGTAGCTGGAAGTACACATGAGGGTGAAGAAGAGTCAATTTTAAAAGCATTTGCCCAATACAAAAAACAGAGTGATGCAAAACTGATAGTTGTTCCAAGACATCCTGAGAGATTTGATAGTGTTTATGCGTTAATGCAAAAATATGCAGAGATAAACTCTTTAACTTTATCAAGGTTTTCTGAATCTCCAGAGTTTGAAGATGAGATGATTTTAGTAGATGCTATGGGTGAATTAAATAATATTTATGCCATAAGTGATATAGCTATTTTAGGTGGAGCTTTTAGGGATGATGTTGGTGGACATAACCCACTGGAACCTGCTTATTTTGGATGCAAGATAATTACAGGAAAACATTTTTTTCATCAAAAAGAACTTTTTAAATATGTTCATCATGTTCAATTTGTTGAGAGTGATGAGATTCATAAAGCACTTATGGCATGTAGAGATCTGCCACCATCAATGGTTGAAGAGAAAATAGATTTAGAACCGATTGTAAAGAAAATATTAAACAGATAGATTTCTCTCGCTGATAGGCGTAGCTTCAGTGAGAGGAATTTGCAAGGAATTACTGCCTTGAAAAGGAGAAATAATGACAGAAAAAGCATATAAAATTTTAGCACTACAAGAGGGTCTTTCAAACTCTCAGGCAAAGTCTATGATAGATAGAGGTCTGGTATATGTAGGCAATAAAAAAGTGATGATAGCTAGAGGCGAGATAGACGCAAAAACGATTTTTAGAGTTATTAAGATTGAGAGAGCAAAAACAATCTTTGAAAACGAGGATATTATTGTTGTAGATAAACCTGCATATGTAAACTCTGATGAACTAGAGAGACAGTTTAAACCGGCAGTTCTTCTTCATAGACTTGACCGTGAAACAAGTGGTGTTTTGATGTTAGTTAAAAATGAAGAATTTCGAGAAAAAGCTATAAAAGAGTTTAAGCAGGACAGAGTTTATAAAGAGTATATCGCTTGGGTTGAGGGGATTATTTCTGAACCTGTAGAAGTTGATAAACCAATTCTTACTCAAAAGAAAAATAACAAAGCCTACTCAAATGTGTCAGGAAAAGGAAAACCTGCAAGAACAGAATTTTTCCCAGATATAGTAAGTGCGAATAAAACAAAAGTTAAATGTATCATCCACAATGGAAGAACTCACCAAATCCGTACACATTTAAGATATATAGACCACCCGATAGTCGGTGATGAGCAATATGGTGGAAGACGCGCAAAAAGAGTTATGTTGCATGCTCACAAGGTTAGACTTTTAGGCATGGAGTTTGTGGCAGAAGAGCCAAAAATATTCAGAGACTTTCAATAAAGCAAAAGTAAAAAAATAGTACAATTCGCGACTTAACAAGGAGAATTAATGTTCAACACTTTAACAGATTCGTTTACAAATGCGATTAAAAAAATCCGTTTTCATGATGATGAAAAGGCACTTACAAAGGCTCTCAATGAGCTAAAGAAAAACCTCCTAAAAGCAGATGTGAATCATAAAGTTGTTAAAGAGTTAATATCAAAAGTTCAATTAGATACTAAAGCAAATGGGATTGGTAAAGACCAGTTTTTAGATGCACTTAGAAAAGCTCTTTATGAACTGCTTGAGATTGGTGGAAATAAAGGGTTTACTTTTGCACCAAACCCTCCAACTGTGATTCTAATGACAGGACTTCAAGGTTCTGGTAAGACAACTACAACCGGTAAACTGGCAACATATCTGAAAAACAAACAGAAAAAAGTTTTAATAGTTGCAGCCGATCTACAAAGACTTGCAGCTGTTGAACAACTTCGTCAAATCACAACCCAGATAGAGGTTGAACTTTTTGAAGAAACAGATTCTACAAATCCAGTAGATGTTGTTAAAGCAGCGATGAAATATGCAAATGATAAGATTTATGATGTAGTTTTAATAGATACAGCAGGTCGTTTAGCAATAGATGATGAACTTATGAATGAACTTGATGAAGTTAAAAAAGCTGCAAAACCTGATGAAATTTTTTATGTAGCTGATTCCCTTACAGGTCAAGATGCGATAAGAACTGCAACTTCATTTAAAGAACAAATCGGGATAGATGGTGTAATCCTTTCAAAATATGATGGTGATTCTAAGGGTGGTGTTGCTCTTGGATTATCTTCTCAAGTCCAAGTTCCACTTCGTTTTATCGGTAGTGGTGAGAAGATGGAAGACTTAGAAGTTTTTATCCCAGAGCGTATTGTAAACCGTCTTATGGGTTTTGGTGATGTTGAGGGACTAGCAGAAAAAACTGCATCTGCTATAGATGAAAAAACTGCTAAAAGAATGACTCAAAAGATCAAAAAGGGTAAATTTAACTTCAATGACTTTTTAGAGCAGATGGAATCTATGAAAAAAATGGGTAGCATGAGTTCAATCATGGGAATGATTCCAGGTATGGGTAATATGAGTAAAGCTATCAAAGATTTTGATTTTGAGAACTCTGGTGAACTTAAAAATATAAAAGCAATGGTTTCATCAATGACTCTAAAAGAGAGAGAAAATCCAGAACTATTAAATAACTCTCGCAAACAAAGAATTGCCGTAGGTTGTGGACTGACTCAAGTTGAAATCAACCGAATGATAAAACAGTTCAAAAATGCTGGGAAAATGGCTAAAAAATTCTCAGGTAAAAATGGTATGAAAGATCTTCAAGCGATGATGGGACAGATGGGTGGAGCCGGAGCAATACCTAGATAGACACTTTACATTTAAAAAATATTTCGCTATAATTCCACCATCGTAATAACTTCTGAAATAATCCCTCTGTGATTAGAAGGTATCTTTATTTTAAAGATATAATACGCCAAAAGGCGGTAAGAGGCACAATAAATCTACTTAATATATTTTTATTCTGCAAAAACCTCCACAAAAT
This sequence comes from Campylobacterota bacterium, assembly GCA_034717415.1. Lineage (GTDB taxonomy): Bacteria > Campylobacterota > Campylobacteria > Campylobacterales > Sulfurimonadaceae > Sulfurimonas. The sequence continues at coordinate 9,095 of JAYELK010000073.1, forward strand.
TTTTATTAAACAAGGAAAACAAATGACAGTAATTAGACTTACTCGTATGGGAAGAAAAAAACAACCATTTTATAGAATCGCGGTAACAGATAGCCGTAAGCGTAGAGATGGTGGATGGATTGAACTTATTGGTCACTATAATCCAATGACGCAGGAGAAAACTTTAGTTGTAGATAACGAAAGATTGGATTACTGGTTAAGCGTTGGTGCTCAAATGAGTAATCGTGTTAAAAAGATAACAGGTCGTTAATCATGATTGCTAATTTTGTCGCCGAGTTTGCAAAACTTATAGCTTCAAATCCTGAAGATATAAAAGTGGAAGTAAAAGAGGGCGATGAAGTAACAGAGATAGTTCTTTTTGCCAATCAAGCTGACATCGGTAAGCTTATCGGTAAAGAGGGCAAGATGATCGGTGCGATAAAAACTGTCATCTCTGGCTGTAAAGCTAAAGATGGTATAAGTTACCGTATCAATGTCGAAGCAGTTTAAAGAGCAACTTCTTCATATTGCAACTATCGGCAAAACAGTCGGTATAAAGGGCGATATGAAATTTCATATCAAGTGTGATTTTCCCGAACAATTTGTAGATGGTGCAACTTTTTTTACTAACTTGAAAAAAAACATTACTCTCAATGATGTAAATCTTGATAGAGGTATTATCAAAATTGAAGGTATTGAGACAATTGAAGATGCTAAAAAGTTTACAAATACAAAACTATTTACAACTCGAGAAGAGACAAGAAAAAAGTGTCATTTAGATGAGGGTGAGTATTTTTGGTTTGATATTGAAGATTGTGAAGTTTTTGAAGATGGAAAGTTTTTAGGAAAAGTTCATGATGTGGAGAGGATAGCAACTACAAACTATCTTAATGTTGCAACTAACGAAGAGTTGATTAAAACAGGTAGTGCGAAGATGTTTCTGATTCCATTTCAAGAGCCTTTTAAAGTTAGTGTTGATATAGAAAAAAAAGTCATCATAGTTAGTGGTGCTATGGATATTTTAGAAGCATCGTAATGAAGTTTACATTCGTTACACTTTTTTCTAATTTAGTAGAAGGTTATTTTCAGGACTCTATTCTCAAACGAGCGATCGAAAAAAAGATATTGAGTATTGAGTATATTAATCCTAGAGATTATAGTGATAATAAACATTCAAAAGTAGATGATACTGCTGTTGGTGGTGGAGCTGGGATGGTAATGAATCCCCAGCCACTTTTTGATTGTTTAGACGAGTTAAAAAACAAGGATGAAGAAGTTCACATCATCTTTTTAACTCCTGTCGCTAAACCTTTTAAACAAAATGATGCGAAAAGATTATCTAAAAAGTCTCATATAGCGTTCGTGAGTGGACGATATGAGGGTATAGATGAGAGAGTTGTAGAAAAATATGCAGATGAAGTTTTTAGTATTGGTGATTACATACTAACTGGAGGGGAATTAGCCTCTTTAGTTATTTGTGATGCAGTCTCTAGAAATATTGAAGGTGTTTTGGGAAATAGTGATTCTTTAAGTATTGAAAGTTTTGAAACTCCACTTCTTGAAGCTCCATCCTTCTCAAAACCAAAAAAATATGATGAATTAAGTGTTCCATCAGAATACTTAAAGGGAAATCATAGTAAAATTCGCTCACTAAAACTAGCAATGTCAGAGTCTAAGACTAAATTTTTTAGACCAGAACAGCTATTAAAGCATAAAACAAGGAAATCTTATTATGAGAAATAAGTATATTGAAAACTTTGAAAAAGCACAAACATCTGAGAAATCTATTCCAGACTTTCGTGCTGGTGATACTGTTCGTTTAGCAGTAACGATTCAAGAAGGTAGCAAATCTCGTGTGCAAGCATACGAAGGTGTTTGTATAGCAAAAAGAGGTCAAGGTACTGGTCAAACTATCACAGTTCGTAAAATTGGTGCAAATGGTGTAGGTATTGAAAGAATTTTTCCACTTTATTCTGACTCAATTGACGAGATAAAAGTTATTCGTCGTGGTCGTGTTCGTCGTGCTAAACTATTTTATCTTCGTGAACTCGCTGGTAAAAAAGCTCGTATTAAAGAACTTAGAAGAAAATAATCTTCTAAGTTTCTTCTATTTATTCTTCTCTTTCGTAACAAAAAAACAATAAAACTCCCCATTTTTTCTAACTTTTAAATAATAAGTAGTATAATAATTTCTAAATTATTTTACCTTGGCATGTGGAAATTGTAATGAACTACCTTAATGACTTAAAAAAAATTGTAAATATAAACTCTTATACCGGAAATAAATTGGGTGTAGATAGAGTTGGTCTTATCTTTGATAAGTGGTTTGAAGAACTCGGATTTAAAGTTCAAACTCATGAAAGAGGGCATATTGGAGATCATCACCACTATCTCTCCACTCATACACCAAATTCAAAAAAACTTCTTCTTCTTGGTCATTTAGACACAGTCTTTCCCCCTAAGAAATTTGAAGATTATACAGATGATGATGAGTGGATATATGGTCCAGGGGTATGTGATATGAAGGGTGGAAATATTGTAGCTCTTCAAGCCCTTCGTGAGCTTAAAAAGCAAAATATAGAGATAAAAAATATAGATGTTCTCTTTGTAAGTGATGAAGAGACGGGAAGTGATGATTCAAAGTACCTTACATCGAAGTTAGCACAAGATTATGATTACTGTTTTGTATATGAAGCTGCCGGCAGAGATATGGAAGTTGTTACGGGCAGAAAGGGTGTAGGTACATTTTTTATAGATATAGAAGGAAAAGCTGCTCATGCAGGTAATCACTATATAGATGGTTGCGATGCGAATTTAGAAGCCTCATATAAACTTCAAGCTTTAGTAAAGTTAACGAATTTGCAACAAGGAACGACTCTTAATGTCGGTAAGATTGAGGGTGGTATAGGAGCAAACACTATCTCTCCACATGCCAAACTGACCTTTGAGTTAAGATATAAAGAAGTTTCAGAGAGAGAGAGGGTATTGGATGCTGTTGATAAAATAGTTACTAACTCTTTTGTAGAGGGAACTTCTTCTGTTCTTAGTGGTGGTATTCAAAGAGATGTAATGCAGACATCAGAGAGTTCATTAGAGCTGATTAAAGCCATAGAAAAAATTACGAACACAGAGTTGAAATCAGAGGAGAGAGGTGGAGTCAGTGATGCCAATATCGTTAGTTCATGTGGAGTTGTAACCCTTGATGGTTTTGGACCTTTTGGGGATGGAGATCATACCGTGAATGAGAGAGCTTCTAAAGAGAGTTTTAGAAGTAGAATAGAATTAAGTATAAAATTGTTTACGCATTTTGTAGAAAAATCAAATTTTTAAGGAGAATATATGTCAGCAGATAGAAAAATAGGAATGTGGCTGTATCGTAACGGTGGTGGGGAAAAAATAGGTAAGAAGCTTATTAAAAAGCTAAGAGATAGAGATATTGAAACTATTGATAACATTAGGTTGCATGATTGTATTGCAAAAAATGGTCATATTTTATATCATGATTTGAAAGTTGATAAGCTGGATCTTTTCTTCTCTTACAATGCAAGTGAGCAGACACAATATCAAATGTATCTTTATCAAGCACTAAATCGTGTGATTCCTATGATAAATTCTTATGAATCTTTTGCTCTGACAGAGGATAAATTTCATACATCTTTTGTGTTAAGACATGAAGGAATTCAAACAGCAGATTATAAGTTATGTCATAGGGATAATGGCCATGAACTTAAAAAGATTATTAAAAAATGGGATAAAATGGTTTATAAACCAACAGATGGTTGGGGTGGCGTTGGACTTACGAAGATAGAGAGTGAAGCCAGTCTTGATATGCTTATGCCATTTTTAAATCAGATGGATTTGAGATATTTTTATGTTGAGAAATTTATAAACTATGACAATACAGACTTTAGAGTTGATGTAGTTGATGGAGAGTTTGTTGGTTGTTATGGTAGAAAAGCTAGTGGCAATGATTGGAGAACTAATGTAACAAGTGGGGGAAGTGTATTTATGCGTGAACCTGATGATGAAGTTATTGAAGTTGCAACAAAAGCAGCTTTGGCATGTGGAGTAGATATTGCCGGCGTTGATATTATATATGACCTTGAAAAAGAGGAGTATATAGTACTTGAAGTAAACGGTATTCCTGCATTTGCAACACCAGAACAAGAAAAACTAGGACTTGATTTCAATAATAAAAAAATAGATTTGATTGTAGATTTGATTGATAGAAAGAGTTCAAAGTAAAAATATTACTTATTTTGAAGCATTATCAGAGTATCATTTCATTCCAATAATTAAATAATTTTATCAAGGTTACAATTTGAGACAACAATACACTTCATACACTGAGTGTGTAGACTTTTTTAAGTCTGCACAAAAAACTAATCCAAATCTTTTTAAAGTAGAGTCTATCGGTAAAACTTGGGAAGATAGAGATATTATAGCCGTTAGTATTACAAAAAATGTGGATACTAACAGAAATAAACCAGCACTTTTTTTTACCGGAACTATTCATGCAAGAGAGTGGATAGGGATAGAACTTTCTTTGAGTTTTGCAAAATATATACTAGAACATATTGAGTACGATCCACAGTTAAATGCTATTTTAGATAGAACAACCCTATATATGGTTCCATGTGCAAATCCGGATGGTTTTGAATACTCAAGAAATCATTTTTCTTTCTGGAGAAAAAATAGAAGAAGAAATAGTGATGGAAGTTTTGGAGTTGACTTAAATAGAAACTTTGAGGTTGGCTTTACTCCAAATAAAGAGACTTCTTCAAATGTTTATTCTGGTCCATTTGCATTTAGTGAGCCGGAGACAGCAGCACTTAGAGATTTTGTGCTTGATCATAAAAATATAACAATAGCACTGGATTACCATTCACAGGGAAATGTTTTTTTTCCAGCACATAATTTTATACATGAAGACGCTATTGATGCCATAGATTTGAATCTTTTGGCAGGTAATATGGCTGAAGAGATTAAAAAAGAGTCAGGTCGTGAGTATGGTGTTCATATGGGTAAGCCACCTGTTCATCTAATCTCTGGAAGTGGTAGAGAATTTTACTACTCTTTGGGTGCATTGGCTATAGTTGCTGAAGTGGGGACAAGAAATATCAGTGACTATAAAGAGCATATGAGTGAAAATATTGATGAAAATATTCCAGCACTTATGTTCGCACTTTCTGAAGTAAATAATTATAAAAAAAATGATGCTTTGCCTAGAGTTGAAAACTTTACAGCATTAAATGTTACATCAAAAGAGGTTGAATTATCTTGGGATTATATAGATGATGACACTCTCTATTTTGAGATTTATCGTTCTAGTAAGAAAAAAGGTTGTGCTCAAACATCAAACAGAATTGGTATGACAAAACTAAAAACATATACAGATAAAAATCTTCTATCATCAACGAACTATTATTATTATATAAGAGCAGTATGTAAAGAGAAACATATAAAATCTCCTTTTGCACAGATGTGTGGAATTAGAACGCAACCAGCAGAAAATATGTTCTCTAAAATTTTATATCCTCAATCAGATATAATTGGCTATGTTGGTGAAAAAACTAAGAAAAATAGTGAGCATTTTGGAAACAATTCTCTATTTGTCGGCATATCTGAGAGTAAAGGTGAGTGTTACGGTGTTTGTGGTTTTTCTTTAAATACTATACCAGAAAATGCTGTTATAACCAGTGCGTCAATCTCTTTTTACCCAATGAATAGAGTCTCTGTTCAGGTTGAGAGTTATGGTGAGTGGAGAGTTGGACAGATGGATGAAAGAACTATTGATAAAATTGATAGTTTTGATGAAATTAAGGGTGCTAAGATTCTTAGTTATATAGATAGACCAACCGGTTCATCGCAACTTACTCAAGGTATATGGCGTAGATATAAATTTGCAAACCAAGAGATAGCTGTTTTACAAAAATCATTAAAGAGAAGAGAAGCATATTTTAGAATGGAAGGACCATCATCACTTCCACTTGATCGTGCTTCACAGCTTATGCAGTGGGACATTGGCTATGGGAAGTTTAGTGGTGGTCTGACATATAGACCAAAGCTTGATATTTCATATACTATTAATGATGCCAGAATAGACTTACAATCTTCATCTGAATTTACGATAGCTAAAGATCAAGTAACCGAGTCTAAACTACAAGTTGGCTTTGATGAAAATGGTAATAAACAATATGGATGCGTAGAGTTTGATTTAGCTAATTTACCTGATATGGATAATACTGTTATTTCAAGTGCATTTATAGAGATAGAAGCAAATAAAATAAATTCTAATGCTCTTCGTTTTCATATAGAGATGATTCTTCCTTGTTCTGGTGAGAAAACATATGAGAAGATAAAAAGTAGAGATATTGTTGAACGCATAGGATATGATGTAAGTGTATCTGATATAAAAGATGAGTCAAAGCAAAGATTTGTTTTTGATACATATGCGATTGATGAAATGCTTAGTGGTGCTAAAGAGATAGGTAAAGTGGTATTTGTGATTTCTGCATCATCACAAAAACCATTTTGTAAATCACAAAGTGTTAGTTGGTGCGACTCAAAAAGAGTAAAAAGACCATCTCTCGTAGTTAATTATATTAAAAAGCGCAGGAATGCTCCTCAATGTGTGGAAAATTTAAGATATAAAGTTGAAAATGGAGTTATTAAATTGGAATGGGATATTCCAGATGATGATGCTTATAGAGGAACAATAGTAGTTAAAAATCCTTTTAAAGTTCCATGTTCTCCATATGATGGTCAGAAACTTTATGGAGGGATGGATAGTTATACCTATGATAATTTTGGAGATCAAGATACTGATAAATATTATGCCTTATTCTCGTATGATGATGTTCCAAATTTTTCAAAACCTCTGTTTGTAAAATTAAACAGTCAAGCAAAAGAGTAGAGTTTAGCTATTCTTTTGCTGTTCTAGTAAAAATATTTTAAATTTCTTTCCCATCTAATAATTGTTTAAGTAATTTCCTCCTATAATTCCCATCCACAAACAGAGACACCTAAAGTTTAGGAGTCAGAACGAGAGTTCAGATTGTTTGAGATCATTGAAAACTAAGCAAGTAATAGACTCAATAGTAACAACT
>JAYELK010000074.1:0-16061 GCA_034717415.1 Campylobacterota bacterium
TTCTTCTCGTGTTGGAAAAAGTTACACCCGTTAGGTGAAAGTTATGAGTGTAGCTTTTTCGCTTGTAAGTACCTAATTATAGAGCAATACAGCTTGTTGTCTAATTTGGTATGGAATTATTTGGAAAGAAAATTTTTATAAAAGATTGATTATGGATAAAATTCAGACACTGCATTTTATCGAAGAAGCAAGAAGAATACATGAAAGTCAGATGTATAAGATAGAGGTACTTTTAAGTACAAAAGAGATTGACAATCTTTTGGCAGTTCCAAAATCAGAGTGTGAGTTTGGGAAGATGTTAAGTTCAAATGAGGTTTTTTTACGACATATTTTAGGAACTCTTTTTTATGAGAACCTTGATGAAATACATTCAAGATGGCACAGTGAGTATTATAAAATATACAATATATTTTTTAAAAAAGAGAAAAAAGGACTTCTGTCAAAAATTATGGGCAGTAATAAAGTAAGTGAAATGGATATAGATAAAGCTAAACTCTACTACTCTGATCTTAAAATTACTACAGCCGAACTTATAAAAGTTATTACCCAATGCCAAAGAAGAGTATTTGCTCTAAGTAATTCTAAATTTGAATAAATTTTCTAAAAAAGATGTCCCATTTCAGCTTTTTTAGTATTTATATACCCTTCATTATGTTTATTAGTCTTCATTATGATAGGAATTCTCTCTACAATTTCTATATCGCTTATTGAGTTTACTTTATCTGGGTTGTTTGTGAGTAGTTTTATCTTTTTGATATTAAAGTGATGTAGAATTTGCGTAACTATTTCGTAAGTTCTCTCATCTGCTCTAAAACCCAACTGATGGTTTGCTTCAACGGTGTTGTAACCTCTGTCTTGAAGAGCATAAGCATTTATCTTGTTTAAAAGACCTATGTTGCGTCCCTCTTGTCTAAGGTAAATTACCATGCCTTTAGTTTTCTCTGCCATTTCTAAAGCATATTCTAACTGGTCTCTGCAATCACACTTTAGGCTTCCTATGGCGTCACCGGTCAAGCACTCTGAATGGACTCTGACAATAGGAACTTCATCTAAGTTCTCTGTATATATAACTAAATGCTCTTTTTCACCCTCTTTGAAGGCTTTTACTTTAAAATCACCAAATCTTGATGGTAAATTTGCTACTTGGGAAATCTCTATATTCATAATTAATCTTTAAAAGGGTAAAATATTTTTTAAAAATTATTATAGCAAAAAAAGGCTTTACTATGTTTCAAAGATTTCGTAGAACTCGTTTAAATCAACATCTTCGTTCATTAGTTCGTGAGACAACTGTTAGTGTTGATGATTTTATCTATCCACTTTTTATTCGTAGTGGAGAGGGTATAAAAACAGAAGTAGCTTCTATGCCGGGTGTTTTTCAGATGAGTATAGATGAGATTTTAAAAGAGTGTGATGAGTTAAAATCTTTAGGAATATACTCAATCATTCTTTTTGGTATTCCTGATGTAAAAGACTCCATAGGCTCAGATGCACTTTGTGAGAATGGTATTATTGCTTCATCTATCCGTGCCATTAAAGAGAGACATCCGGATATGTTTGTTGTGACTGACTTGTGTTTTTGTGAATATACAGACCACGGGCACTGTGGAATTATAGATGAGGTCAATGAGACTGTAAACAATGATGCAACTCTAAAAATTTCAGGACAACAAGCTGTTATACATGCCAAGGCTGGGGCAGATATGATAGCACCATCTGGAATGATGGATGGGATTATACAAACATTAAGAACTTCACTTGATCAGGCAGGATATGAAAATCTGCCTATTATGAGTTACTCAACAAAATTTGCATCCGGATATTATGGACCATTTCGTGATGTAGCAGAATCAACTCCTAGTTTTGGAGATCGTGCCTCTTATCAAATGGATCCTGCAAATCGTCGTGAAGCTATTGCAGAGTCTATCTCAGATGAAGAGCAGGGTGCAGATATTTTAATGGTAAAACCGGCACTTGCTTATCTTGATATAGTAAGAGAGATAAAAGACAACACCTCACTTCCAATGGCTGTTTATAATGTAAGTGGCGAGTATGCAATGCTTAAATTTGCCGGTCTGAATGATTTAATCGATTATGAGAGAGTTGTGATGGAGACTATGATCGCTTTTAAAAGAGCAGGGGCAGATATAATTATCTCATATCATGCAAAAGAAGTTGCAAAGATGCTTCAAAATAAAAATTAGGTATAATTATGGCTTTTTTTAAAAGTAGCCATTTAAAGGATTTTAGTTGAGACATTTTTTAACACTTAAAGATTTTACAAAAGAAGAGATTTTAGAGATTATTGAGATTGGTTTGGAGATAAAAAAAGATTTAAAAGCCGGTATCTATAAAGAGCAACTTAAAAATCAGACTTTAGCTATGATTTTTGAGAAGAGTTCAACTAGAACGAGAGTTAGTTTTGAGACTGGTATGTTCCAGCTTGGTGGGCATGCACTATTTTTATCAAATCGTGATATTCATTTAGGTAGAGGTGAGCCTATAAAGGATACCTCTCGTGTAATATCTAGCATGTGCGATATGGTTATGATAAGAACTTTTGAGCATAGTATGATAGAGGAGTTTGCATCTTACTCTAAAGTGCCTATTATTAATGGTCTTACTGATTCCTATCACCCCGTACAACTATTGGCTGATTATATGACAATGGTTGAGTATGGTGTTAATGAAAATGCAGTTGTTGCATATATTGGCGATGGTAACAATATAACACACTCTTGGATGATATTAGCTGCTAAACTTGGATTTGAACTTAGAATTGCTACTCCTAAAGGTTATGAAGTAGATTCTAAAGTTTTAGAAGATTCTTTAAAATTAGCTAAAGAGAGTGGGGCAGTTATAAGTATGACAAATGACCCAAAAGAGGCAGTAGATGGTGCGACGATAGTCACAACAGACACTTGGGCTTCGATGGGTCAAGAGGATGAAAAAGAGCAGAGAATCAGAGACTTTAAAGGTTTTATGGTGGATGATTCGATGATCTCTCTTGCAAAAAAAGATGCTAAATTTTTACACTGTCTTCCAGCATATCGAGAACAAGAAGTTAGTGAATCTGTACTAGAGGGTCATGCAGAGATAGTTTTTAATGAGGCTGAAAATAGACTTCATGCTCAAAAAGGTTTAATGGTCTGGCTTGATAAACAAAATTCGTAGCGATAAAATTATTTTTAATGTAAATTTAAGCTTAATTGTTGAATTAAGCAAGTATAATTAACTAAAATCAATGTAAAATATTGAAAATTTTGCTAGTGGGTGGTAATCTGAATGAAGTTTTTTTTGGTTGTAGTGTTTGGTATAAGTTTGCTTTTTGGAGCTAAGGCTGTTGAAGTTGGAGAGAGGTTCAGTAAGTCAAAAAATTGTAAGTCATGCCATATTCAGATTGTAAAAGATTGGGAAAATTCATGGCATGCGAAATCGCACTATAAGAGTGATGAGTATTTTAGAGCAACGATAGATTATGTAAAGAGAAAAACAAGAAAAAGTTTAAATAGCGTAAAGATAGAGTGTGCAACTTGTCACAATCCTAGAATCTCTGTTACATCTACTGATATGGATTATGAAATAATAGCTGCAATGAAACTTGATAAAAATTCAGCTGTAAATAAGGCATTAAAAAGTGATTCAATCAACGAAGGGATAAACTGCGTAGTTTGCCATAATATAGATAAAATTTATACAGATATGGACGATACTAAAAGAGGAATTAACCGTGTTAAGTGGACTAAATCAGGGATTATGTCTGGACCATATCATAAGTCAATATCACCTTATCACAAGGTAGAATATCGTGATTTTATGGATAAAAAATCAGATAATTTATGTTTGGTTTGTCATGCAAATGATAGATCTGTAAGTGGACTGGTTTTCACAAATATGCAACATGAATATCAAGAGAATAAAAAAGCATGTGTAGATTGTCATATGGGAGTTAAAAAGATGGGTGTAGCATCTACATATCTATCAGTCACAGGAGAGGATAAAAAGAAAAAGCCTAAGAAAAGAGAGATTAGAGAACATAAGTTTTCTGGTGCACATACTTCAAATATGTGGAAAGGTGCTTTAAAATTGAGAGCTAAAAAGCAGGGAGCAAATCTTTTTGTTACGATATTAAATCCACAGCCACACAATATACCGAGTGGTTTTGGTTCAAGAGAACTAATCGTAGAGTTAACCTTTAAAAATGGTTCAGGTAAATTAAATACTAAAACTATTTCACTAACTAGACACTATACATCTAAAAGAAAAAAGCCAACTATTCCACATTTGGCAGTTAGTATGACAAAAGATAATAGTATTCCGGCAAATGGTAAAAGAGTTTTAAAGGTAGCTATTGAAGATGATACAAGTAGTGTTGATATTCGGTTGTATTATCGTTTAGTAAATGATGAAGTTCGCTCAATTTTAAAACTTAAAGATTCTATCTGGTCACAAAAAATGCTTATAGAATCAAAAAGTTTATATTTAAAATAAAGGGTGTTAACTTATATCCACCCTTTTGAATCCTCTATTATAGCTTTGTTATTTGAGTTATAGATATTTATTAGTGTTGAGATGATATCTGTACCTTGATTGAAAAAACTATTTGGGTCAAGACCAGAACCACCTGCTAGAACTTTTGTGCTAGTTAATTTAGTGTAGTCTGCTATCGCTTTTTCTACATCCGAGAGATTTTTCTCAATATTGAGGTCATATTTTTCTTTGTTTCTTGAGACAACATCTTTTGTATCTGCTTGAAGTTGAGATCCTAAATCATCTATCTCATCCAACATAGCCAATATTGCGAACTTTTGAACTTCATTGATCGCACCTTTTGCAACGATACCAGAACCCATACCTCGCATTCTACCAATCTGCTCTGTAAGTGGTAAAATGATTTCCATCATTATAACAGAAGCCTCTTGACCAAGTTCATTTAAATCTTTTGAACCCTGTTTACTGACAGTTTGTGCAAGCATTAAAGTCTGTTCTATCTGCTCTGTATAGCTATCAAAAGTAACACTTGGCTTAAGTTTGAAAGCTTTGTTGTTTAACTTAATAAGTGCTTGAGAGATATTGGTAGCTCTATCACGAATAATAGGGTTAGATGATAGTGGCAGTGATTCCATTACACCTATGGCTCTTTTCATATCTCTTTTGTTTCCGTGAATCAGAAGAAGAGTGCTTGTGTTTCCGTTTAGGTAACTATTTGTTAAACCACGAGTCTTTTGAGTGGCAATAACCAAGTCTTTAAGTGAGTTAATATACTTGGCATTATTTGCTTGGTCATCGTTACTAAAGAGTGACTTTGCTTCTAAGCTAAAGATTAAAAGTGTTAGTGCTAAAAATATACGCATCTATAGGACTCCATTTATAAATTTAATTTGAAGTTATCATAACACAAAATAATTTTAATAAAATCTTCTGTAAAAGTAAGTGTTTAGTACTTAAAGTAATAATTATTATAAATTATTTTAATATTTTATACCTGTTGCATCTCTTATTTTCTCAATTAGTGGTTGAGCAATTTTTTTTGCTTTTGTTGCACCACTATTTAAAATCTCTCTAACTTCGTCTTGGTTTTTTTCATAATATTCGCGTTTTTCTCTAAACTCTCTAAAATATTCCCACATAACTTCACCAAGATATATTTTAAAGTGACCGTGACCTTCTCCACCTTTTTTATATCTTTCTTGAAGTTCTATAAGATTATCACCCTCTAAAAACAGTTTTGCCATATTGTAAACATTACAGTTTTCATACTCTTTTGGTTCTTCCATAGCTATGTTTTGAGTTACAATTTTTTTAATTGTTTTTAACTGTTTTTTTTCTTCACCAAAAATATTTACAATATTGCCATAACTCTTAGACATTTTTTGTCCGTCAATTCCGGGGACAGTCTGTACCTCTTCTTGAACTCTAAACTCTGGTATAGTTAAAATATCGCCATATTGGTTGTTAAACTTTATAGCCACATCTCTGGCAATTTCCACATGCTGAATCTGGTCTTTTCCAACTGGAACAACTTGGGAGCCAAAAAGTAAAATATCTGCTGCCATAAGAACTGGATAAGAAAAAAGAGAGTGATTTGATGCGATTCCACGAGCTGTTTTATCTTTGTAGCTATGGGCGCGTTCAAGCAGTCCCATAGGAGTAAATGATGATAAAATCCAGTAGAGTTCTAATACCTCTTTGACATCTGATTGAACCCAAAATGTTGATTTGTCTGGGTCAATTCCAAGTGCTAAAAAGTCAGTTGCACATTGCATTGTAAGTTCTTGTAACCTTTTTCCGTCACTTATGCTTGTCATAGCATGATAGTTCGCGATAAAAGCAAAAGTTTCATTGCTCTTTTGTGCTTCAACCATCTGCTTGATAGAACCAAAGTAGTTTCCGATATGTAGATCTCCTGATGGTTGAATACCTGTTAAAACTCTCATAAATCAGTCCTTATTTATCTTCTAAAATTTTTTGTGACATTATAGCAAAATGTAAACTTTATTTTGTTATTATTTTATGAAAATAGAAGGCTACTGATAGCCTGTAAAAATAAAGGATTTATTATGAATGTTCAGATTCGTGCTAAAGATATAACACTAAATGATAGTTTAAAAGCTCATCTTGAGTCAGCAGTTGAGGGATTTAAAAAATATCAACTTGATATTACAACAGTTAATGTAACTGTTGCTACAGAGAAAAAGGGAGTGTCAGTTGAGTTTGATATTCATGTTGCGCATGCTCAACCGGTTGTTATTAATCAAGCCGATGATTCTTTAGATGCTGCGATTGATTTGGCAATTGATAGAGCTTCAAAAGCACTTCGTCGTCTACATGACAGAGTTGTTTCAAAACAAGCAGGTTCTATAAAAGATTTAGAAACTTTAGATGCATAACACTATATGCCCATCTTGTGGCATGTAGAGTTCCCCACATTATTATTAGGAATCGTTTTTGAAAATTTTTATTTTACTTTTTGTCTTTTTAAACTTAGTTGCACAGGATAACTACTCTCTTAGAGTTGCCTATGGTGAAGCATCAAGCAGTGACTTTGGCGAACTTCTCTCCGGAAATATGAAATCACATGCTGAAGAGTTAACAGTTTTAGCAGTGGATGGTGGTTATCTTCTTAAAGAGGGTCTTTATGAATTGCCGGTAGATATTTATCTAAAAGGTGGTTTGAGTTATTTTGATGATAGTTCTGTTGATGGACGAAACAATGTTTATGAGGGTACTTTTTACATTAAAGCTTATTGGAACTTTGACTTTTTGGATAATCGAGTAAGAGTAGGTTTTGGTGAGGGTATTTCATATACAAGTGCTATAATCTATACAGAGTATAAAGAGGCATTGGATGAGAATGACAATAACTCAAACTGGTTAAACTATTTAGATTTTAGTGTGGATTTTGATTTGGGTAGATTAGTTACTTATAAACCTCTATATGGAACTTATATAGGCTGGGCTATTAAGCATCGTTCAGGTATTTATGGTTTGATTAATGATGTAAATAATGGTGGTTCAAACTATAACACTTTTTATTTACAAAAGAATTTTTAAAAAGGTTTTATGATGTACGAGTGGACACTTTGGTTTCATGTTATCTCTTTTATCTCTTGGTTTGCAGTTTTGTTTTACCTGCCAAGACTCTTCGTTTATCATGCTGAACATGCTGATAATGCCGGTTTTATAGAAGTTGTAAAAATTCAAGAGATGAAGTTATATAAATATATAGGTATTCCTTCGATGTGGACAACTATACTTAGTGGAGTTGCTCTGGTTTTTATGGGTGAGTGGTTCACTGCTTGGCTATATCTAAAGGTAGTTTTTCTTGTTATGCTTGTAGTTTATTTTTTATCACTTGGAGTTTTAAGAGAGAAACTTTTGGTAGATGAATGTAGTAAGAGTGGAAAGTTTTTTAGATTTTATAATGAAGTTCCAACTCTTTTAATGCTTTTGATTGTAGCAATGGTGGTTTTTAAACCGTTTTAAACCAATTGTGGCATGTGGAGATTCCACATGCCAATCAAGATTTATTTTTCGCCTCTTTTTTTCGCCTTAAATAGTAAAGGTGTTCCTGTAAAGTTAAATACCTCTCTAAGTTTATTTGTTAAGTATCTTCTATATGTAAAGTGAAGCCCTTTTGGCTTGTTCATAACTATTGCTATCTTGGGTGGTCTTGTTTCATACTGTGTAGCATAGTAAATTCGTATAATTTGACCTCTCATTGATGGAAGTTGGTGTCTTCTCATCGCTCTGTCCATCGCTTCATTAAGTGCAGATGTAGAGATTCTTTGAGAGTAGTTTTCATTTATCTCTAAAATAAGGTCATGAAGTTTATCTACTCTTTGATGAGTTAGAGCAGATAGGGTGATGATAGGTGCGTAAGCTAAAAACTTAAACCTATCACGAACTTCTGTAATGATCTTGTCATGCTCCTCTCTTTTAGATATATCCCACTTATTTAAAACTATGATACATCCAAGTTTATTACTATCTACAAGTCCTGCGATTTTTTCATCTAAATCTAAAAAAGGCTCACTTGCATCTAAAACAACAAGAGCCATGTTTGAGTTATCAAGCATCTCTGTTGTTCTCATTAGAGCATATTTTTCGATTCCTAAAATCTTTCCACGACGACGAAGACCGGCAGTATCTACGAAAGTAAGTTGTTTGTCTTTATACTTAACTGTCTCATCAATAGGGTCGATAGTTGTTCCTGCAACGCTACTTACAACAGAACGCTCTTCACCTAAAAGTGCGTTAAGAAGAGAACTTTTACCAACATTTGTTCGTCCAATAATTGCGATTTTAATATGGTTGATATCCTCTTCATCAAACTCTTTGATTTTGTCATTTTGACCAAAAATAGTATCATCTTCAGTCTGACCATCCATCTCATCATCATCCCAGTAAGTAAAACCATCATCCTCCTCATCAGTATGGGAATGTTCGGCAAAAAAATCTTCATCATTTAGTTCTGGTTCGATGATATTTATACCATCATCTTCACTCTCCTCTTCGTCATCCTCTTTGATAATGTCAGAATCAGGAATTTTTGAAGCTATCCAGTCTATAAGTTCAACAGTGTTTCTGTTATGAGCTACAGAGATACCAAAAATAGCATCAGTTCCAAACTCATAATATTCCCAAAGTTTCTCTTTCATTTTGTCATTGTCAATCTTGTTTACAACAAGAGCCATATCTTTACCCATAGCTTGAAGTTCATAAAAGAGTTTCTTATCTTCCTCTTCTGGCAGACCTTTTCCATCAACCATATATAAAATGATGTCGGCTTTATAAGCAGCTTTTAGTGACATCTCTTTTATTTTGTCAAACAGTTCACACCCTTTATCAAGTCCACCTGTATCAAGAAGTTGAACCTCTTTATTAATTATGATGGCAGTTCTTCTTTTAACATCTCTTGTTGTTCCAGCTTGTTCAGATGTAATAGCATCTCTTTTTTTTACAAGACGATTAAATAGTGAGCTTTTTCCAACATTTGGACGACCGATAATGGCGATTTTTTTCATGATATTACCTAGTAGGAGTATATTTTATTAGAATTATAGCTAAAATTTTTTTACTAGTTTACAGAACAAGTACCTTGCCCACTGCTTTTTTCCAATTTATCGGCTATAAACAGATCTATAGACTCCTTAACAGTTGGTGATGTTTGGTCAAAATATAAGTCAAGTCCAGCTTTTTTAAACCCCTCTGCAGGTGCTCCACCGATGCCACCAACTACAAGTGCATCAGGTTTTAGGTTCATAATATTTACAACAGCATTTCCACATGCCCCACCACTATGTCCGGGATTTTCTTCAACTTCCACATCTGCAATCTCATCATTTTCAAGTGTAATGATTGTATAAAACTTTGCTTTGCCAAAGTGAGCACCTCTTTTACTTAAGTAACCCATGTTTTCATCTGTTGGAAATACTATTCTCATTTTCTTATCCTTAAAATTGTGTTTTTAATTCATCTGCTTTGAAAGCTTCATAAGCCTCTTTGATACTCATATCACCAGCTCCAACGAACATCTTTACATTTGAGCGTTTTAGTATCTCTAGTGCTTTTTGTCCAGCACCATTCCCAGTAATGATAACATCTGGTTCTAACTCTAAAACTTTTTGAGCAGTTTGAAGTCCTGCTCCGTGTTCCATAGACTCCGTTTCTGAGTTTGTAGCAGCCTGTAGAGTTTGTGTATCCTCATCATAAGTAACTAACATCTCCATTCTTCCAAATCTTGGATCCATTGGACTATCCCAACTATCGCCTTTTGCTGTAAATACTATTTTCATTTTTTGTCCCTTATTATTGATTTTATATCTTCCCAACTATCTTTAACTAACTTTGATAGTTCACTATTTTCATTATACTCAACTATAGGTTGTGCTTTTGCCAATGCCTTTGTAAAGGTTTCATCATAGGGCAGTTTTGCTACAACTTTTATATTTTCATCTTTTAAATACTCCTCTATATCTTGTGTCATATCTAAATTTAGGTCATATTTATTTATGATACAAACAGCTTCAAGGTTAAAAGTTTTTACTAACTTCTGAACTCTTTGGAGGTCATGAAGTCCTGAAACAGTTGCTTCTGTAACTAGAACCACTAATGAAGCACCACTAAGGGATGATATTACAGGACATCCAATACCAGGACTGCCATCTGTTATAACAAACTCTTTATCTTTTTTAAGTGCCAATATTTTAGCTTCTTGTTTTACTTTTGCAACAAGTTTTCCAGAGTTTTCAGCTGCAAAACCAAGCTTGGCATGTACCATTTGAGCATTGTTTTTTATATCTGAAATAAATATATCTCCGGCTTTTTGTGTCTGCATGGTTATAGCATCATGAGGACAAACTCTAAAACAGTAGTGACAACCCTCACATGAGATGGGGTCAACTATGTGAAAATCATCATCTGGAGTTATTGCATCAAATCTACAAGCATCAAAACAAACACCACAATTTGTACAATCATCTTCATCTATAACAGCTATCTCTCCACTAAAAAAATCTCGTTGGTTGTTAAAGTTGGCACCTAAAAGCAGGTGCATATTTGCAGCATCAACATCACAGTCACTTACTAAAGCGTTTGAGCCTTCTAAGTATGCAAATGCAGCACTAAGAGAAGTTTTTCCAGTTCCACCTTTTCCGGAGATTACAACTACTTCTCTCATTTTAATTCTCCTATAAAATTGACTATCTCATCAAGTGAGTTTTTAAAATGCTCTATTTGAGGATATATTAACTCACCTTTTGAGTAGAGTTTTGCTACCTCTTTGTCATTTTGTACTTTTGTGATAATTGGGATATTTTCATTGCTACAATACTCCTCAACACCGTTATTACCGATACCATATCTGTTGATAATAACTCCAAAGTTTTGTTTAAGCACTCTCATAGTCTCAACTGCAAGTTTGAGATCATTTAGACCAAAAGGCGTAGATTCTGTTATTAAAACAACAAAATCACTTCCACGACTTGCTTCTATAACAGGACAAGAGGTTCCAGGAGGTGCATCTAAAATCTTTATGCTATCGCTAAAGTTTTCATCTACATATTCTATAGTTTGAGCTATTAGTGGTACAGCCATCTCTTGACCTAGGTCGAGTCTTCCCTCCACTAAACTAAAACCATCTGCTTTGAACTCTTTAATCTCTCCAATGCGAGATGGTGTCATAGGTAAAGAATCAGTTGGACAAAGCTCACTACAAGCATAACAGCTATGACACAGTTCAGGAAATACAAGTATCTCTTTTGGCATTGCTACAATGGCATTGAAGTTACAAACTTCAGCACATTTCCCACATAGAGTACAATCTACTTCTTTCCACTTAGGAATCATTTTGTTACTTATTTTTGTTTTTGTGAGGGTATTTTTTATAAAAAGAGCAGAGTTTGGCTCCTCCACATCTAGATCAGCTAGAACTACGCTTTTACCCATAGTTGCTAAATATGATGTAAGATTAGTAGAGATGGTTGTTTTACCCGTACCACCTTTACCACTTGCAAAAGTTATTTTCATATATTTCCTTTATTATGCACATATGTTCATAATTATGACAGATTTTTAGTTAATTGTGACTTAATTGATAATCCCAAATAATTTCATAAGGATTTATAAAATTTATCTATGCTTGTGCTTAAGGGATGTTTAGTAAAAATTTTAAGCCACCTTATTGGTGGTGTAAATTTTTAATGAATTTTCCTTGAGTGCAATGATAGTTTAAATTTTTTATTCTTATGGAATTATTTGGGATAATAATTATGAAAATAGAAAGCTGTTTTAGAGGAAACAAGAGAGAAAGAGATGGTTGATGATGGACTTAGTCCATTACCATCCAGATAAAAAGTTCCCCCGAGAGAGGGTTTTCCCAAACTTGTTCGATGTGGGCAGTAACGGTAGAAGAAGCTTCATAAGCACTTTTAACATCTACGAGCGTACTTGAACTCTCATTGGTAGAAACATCTCGTTTGGTCATGCTCATCTCAACTTTTACACCCTGTTGAAGAGTAAGTTCATCTAAAGCACGAGCAATAGCAATCTTTCTTTTAGTAGACTCTTTTTGATCGTAAGTTCTACTAGCAATACCAATTGCACCAATATTACCATCCATACTTGGATTTGAAATCCATTTTGGTTTTGGAGTTTTATAACTTTGTGGTGCAGGTTGCGAACAACCACTAAGCACCACTAAGAGTAAAATAAATGAAGTTAATAGACTTTTCATTAATCAGTCGGGAACTCTTTTTCAAGAGAATCTAAAGCTTGTTTAGATTGAAACTGTTGCCATAAAGCCTCTTCATTTTTAAAACTTGTCTTAACAGTTTTTTTAACTTCACCATTTACCGTAGCTTCTGGAACTGTAACTAACATATAGAGAACACCAGATGGAGAGGTCCAATTATCAACACCTTTTGAACCTAAAAGATCAACTTTTGCAACTTGTTTAGTTACTGCAGTTGATACATGCTCAACAGTTTCAGAATCAGTAACACCCGTTGCACGAGTGAAAACTTCTACTTTGTCTTTTACTTGAGATTTGATTTGCTGAGCTAAGTCAGAACGACCGTTTGCTAAAGCAACTCTTCTCATATGACCCATACCGGCAGCACTTTTATGCGCTACACCAACACCGGCATAAGCACCCTCAACCATAGGAACACAAGTCCACTTAGGAGCTAATACATTCTCTTGTTTACAACGAAAATCCGGCTCTTCTTGAGTCGGTGCCGGCGTTTCACCATCACATCCTGTGATTGTTGCAACTACTAATCCTGCTAATGCTATCGACGAAAGAGTTTTAATCATGTTAAATCCTTGTATTTGTATAGTTTGATTATACTCTTTGTAATCTTAAATATTAGTAGTATAATTTGTTTATGAAATATTATGCTTATGACAATTTTAAAAATGATACAAATAGTTTGATAAAACAGGTAGAAGAGTTTAATCCACATGCCATAATAGGAATCGCAAGAGGTGGATTAACTCTTGCACATGCTATGGCTGAGGGTTTGGATATCCGTGAAGTGCAGACTATAAGAACAGAACTTTATGATAAAACATGCAAAAGAGATGCTCTAAGTATCTTTGGTGAGTGTAAATTTAGTGAAGCCAAGAGAGTTTTAGTAGTTGATGATATAGCTGACAGTGGAGAGACCCTGAAAGTTATTATGCAATACTTGGCATGTGGAGATCCAGATGTTGAGTTCAGATCTGCAACACTTTTTTATAAAAAAACTTCTGTTTATGAGCCTCACTATTGGATAAATGAGGCTGATGACTGGATAGATTTTTTTTGGGAGAGAGATTACAAATAGTTTAGTATGGATCTCCTTCATGCTCTTTAGTAAAGTCAGTATCGTAAATAAAGCCGGTAATATCTTTTAATACCTCTTCATCAAAACCGAGTTGTGGCATAAGACCATGTTCCTCTATTGCTTGAAGCATTATGGATGTTTTAGCGTCTGGATTAGCCACCCATGCTGACATATAGTTTACAAAATCTTCTCTTTTAGGAAAGGCTCTTATGTAGTGTTCTCTAAAGTCAATAACTGCCGGAGCAGAGACGGTTTTAGTTTCAAAGTGGCATGTAGTACAGTTTCCATGAAACAGAAGTGAGCCTAAGCTGGCAGCTGATAGTTGTGAGCATAGTAGTAACGCGATAGAAGTTGATTTCAGTAGTCTATTTTTTTGCATTTTTTATCATTTCATAAGCTTGATTTATCTCTTGGGTTTTTGCTGTTGCTTCTTGCATGTAAGCTTCATCTCTACCTTGAGATTTTATTATATCGGGATGGTACTCTCTTATAAGTTTCCTATAGGCTTTCTTAATCACGCCCATATCATCACTTTCATTTACTCCGAGAAGTTTGTAAGCATCTTTTATGTTAGCTTGTGGATGAATGTTTTTCATTATCTTTTCAAACTGGTCAAATATGGCATGATAGGCATTTGGGTCAAATTTAAAAGCTTCTGCAATGGTTACAAGAACTTCATCTTCACTCTTGCTAACTTCACCATCAATAAAAGCAAGTTGGATTAAAAATCCCATAAACTGTTGCTGTTTTGCTCTATCTCTTCTTATCGTTTGACCAAGAGTTTGAGCCGTCTCTTCTAGGTTGTCAAATCTATCTTTTTGCTCACTAAATATCTCTTTTAAAACATCTTTTGTCTTTTGTGAATCTTCAAAAACAGCAGAAATATCATCAAACATGATGCCGATAAGCTGAGCTTCGAGTGCATCAACTTTCCCATCAGCCTTTGCAACTTTAGCTACAAGTGCTACAAAAAGACCAAGTTCACTATGCTCGAGTGACTCTTTTGTAATAGTCATATTTTTAAATACCTCTTTGGAATAATCACTAGAATATTTTGAATAACTTTTAAATATCCAGTAAAAAAATCCACCAACAATCAGCAGCAGTATTAAATTACCCATATAAAATCCTTGTTCAATATTATAGAAAGTTGAAGTTAATAAATGGGTACAATTTCATTATGAAACTCTTTATACTCGCTTTGGTGCTCTATTTTCAAAATTTTTTCTTTTCACTATTTGCTAGTTTTGTATTCATTCCATCTTTTATAGAGTTTGCATCTGTCTATATTTTGGTTTTGTTGATTTCAAAAACAGAGTATAAAAAGAGTCTTTTTCTATTTTGGCAATTTTTATACTTAATTCATTTTGGCTTTATAAGTTTTTTTGGCAGGATTATCACTTCTAGTGATATTTACCTCTTTTTTACGCATATTGTTGAGACTTATGAGACATTTATCTATACTTTAGATATTTTTATAGTTCCTTTTATCATTACAATGTTGATTTTTATAATAGTTTTAAATATAAAAATAAAATCTACTAAAATCAATGTTTATGCTCTTCTCTTTGCATTTGCAACTCTTCTGATTTTCATGCCAAACAAGATTTATGATGCCTCTTTTTTACTTTTAAAATCTATAGCTTCAACAACAACTATAAAATCAAGTGATATAAAACTTGAAGCTAATTTAACTAAAAAACTTATCTCTTTGAAAAAACAAGATATAAATATTGTACTCCTTATTGGTGAGAGTATGAGAGCAAAAGAGTACCAAAACAAAGAGTATGAAATATTTAAAAACTATTTTTATAAAACCATATATGCCGGAGCAACTTCTACTGATCTGTCCCTACCACTACTAATAAATGGAGCAGTGAAACCCTCGGAGATAAATCTTTCTAACAACATTTTTACTCTTGCAAAAGAGAATGATTTTAAAACTGCTTTTATAACAGTACAGTCAAAAAAATCTTTAAAATATATAAAACCTTATCTTCATTTAGAAGATATAGAGAGTTTTAAACTTTTAGGTTCAAGAGATGATATGGATCTCTTAAAAGAGTTTAAAAAGATAGATTTACAAAACCAAACTAACTTTGTAGTGATGCAGATGCAGGGGCAACACAGCCCATACATCTACTACCCAGAGTATAAAAAATCAACGATTTTAGAGCAGTATAATGAGAGTATGGACTACTCAAATAGAGTGATTTCAGAGATGATAAAATA
>JAYELK010000075.1:0-16021 GCA_034717415.1 Campylobacterota bacterium
AGATGCAGGAGATGAGGCAGTGGCAATTTTAAATCATAATGTAGCAAGTGCTTATCTAGTGCCTGGTGCTTTGTATGAAAAGATGATGGATGTAATGGATGATTATTATTTAGCAAAAGAGGTGGATGAGGCACTTAAAGATACGAGTAAACCAATTAGAGTTGATATAGATGATTTATAGATTAAAATTTACTTCTATTATAGTATTGGTTTTAAGTTTAGATAAACGAGAAAACAATAAAGTATATGATGATTTAAAAGATAGGATATGATGATATATCTAACTCTATTTATATTATCATTTTTACTAACATACTTCATAAAAAACTACGCAATTAAAAAATCATTTGTAGCAGAGATAAATGAAAGAAGTTCTCATACAACACCTACTCCTCATGGTGGAGGAATTGCCATCGCTGTTACTTGGTTTTTAGGTTTATCATATCTCTTTTTTATAGATGATATAGAGAGTTCTTTATATTTTGCATTGATGGTTGGGGTGGTTATATCTGTTGTTTCTTACTTTGATGATCTATTTGAACTTAGTGCTAAGCTTCGTTTAGGTATTCAGGGGTTTGTTGCATTTTGTGGGCTTTATTTTTTAGGTGGACTTGAGTGTTTTTATTTGGGCTTTGTTTGCATAGAAAATCAAATCTTTACAAATATATTTGCTTTTTTTATGATTATCTGGTTTATAAATCTTTATAATTTTTTAGATGGTATTGATGGTTATGCAGGAGCTGAGGCAGTTTTTCTTGGGGTCTCTGGCTTCATACTATTTGGCTCAGATATATTTTTAGTTTTAGTTGTTTCAGTGTTGGGATTTTTAGCTTGGAACTGGCATAAGGCTAAGATATTTATGGGGGATGTTGGTAGTACTTTACTTGGATACAATGTTGCTATATTTACTATCTACTATGCAAATGAGCTATCAACTAACTTATGGGTGTGGATTATCCTTTTTGGAGTTTTTTGGTTTGATGCGACTATAACACTTATCAGGAGAAAATTAAATGCTGAGAAGTTAAGTCAAGCACATAAAAAGCATGCATATCAAAGACTTTATCAAAGTGGTTTAGCTCATGATAGAGTTGTGATATTGGCAAGTATTGTTAATGTTATCCTTTTTAGTTTGGTTTATTTTATAGGTAATATATTTATAGCACTAACATTATCTATGATTTTACTATTTGCTGTAATGAAATCTGTAGACAGCAAAAAAAGTTTCGATTTTAAATAGTATTTCGCTATAATTAATCAACTTTAAGTACAAGGACACAATATGAAAATAATTAATATGATGATTTTAGGAGTTACCTTAGCTTTTGGAGCTGTTGATATAAACAAAGCTGATGTTACTGAGTTGCAAACACTAAACGGTGTAGGTGCTAAAAAAGCACAAGCTATTGTTGATTTTAGAAAGGGTAATTGTTTTAAAAATGTTGATGCTTTAGCAGGTGTTAAAGGTATCGGTACAAAAATTATAGATAAAAATAGAGCTGACTTAACGGCTAGTGAGTGTAAATAATAATAAATTTTTTTAGAAGTTGTAGCATTGTTAGATAAACGAATATTAAATTTTTTAGTCATTGTAGTTTTTACTTTCATCACATTTTGGTGGACTTTTTTTATATATCATATGCCCTTTGATCTCAGCATTGTTTTGGGTGTTGTTGTTGTTCGTGTATTTGCTTCTAGGTTTATCTTTAGTGATTATTCTCTCTCTTGGTCTAAAGCCTCTCAAAAAACATTTCTCATAAAAAGTTTTGTTTATATAGTGGCTTTTCTTATCTATTTGCCTATATTTTATGGAAAAATTAGATTTTCATTTATGGTTTCAGAACTTTTCTTATACTTATTTGCTATCAACTTCAGCATGTATGCTTATTATTACCTGATAAATAGAAGTCGGGTGTTTAAGAGTAAATCTGTTGTGATTTATGGAGCTGGTCAAGCTGGAATAAAAATCATATCCGAATTTTCACAAACAGAGTATAAAGTTAATTATTTTATAGATGATGACAAAGCGATGCAACGGCGCTCTATAGACTCTCTAAAAGTTCTCTCCAAGCAAAAGTTTAAAGATATCGCTGGTGATAAAAAGTTTGATTTACTAGTCATTGCCATGCCCTCTGCCGATAAAGAGAGGGTAAAAGAGATATATTATAATTTGCATAGTTATTTTGCAGAGATAAAAATTTTGCCATCTATCGAGGAGATATTGGACTCCAAGGAGCTGTCTACTCAACTTAAAGATATTTCTGTTGAAGATCTGCTTGCACGACATCCACAAGATCTTGATAAAAGCAGGATTTCTGAGTTTATAAAAGGTAAAACTATTTTAGTTACTGGTGCCGGTGGAAGCATAGGTAGTGAGATATGTAGGCAGTGTGAAAAGTTTGCTGCTAAAAAACTTATACTCTTAGATCATAGTGAATATAATCTTTATGCTATCAGCGAAGAGATAAAAGATGTTGAGATAGTCTCTGTTATGCAGAGTGTTGTTGATATGAGAAATCTTGATGCTACATTTAAAACTCACATGCCACAGATAGTTATACATGCTGCAGCTTACAAGCATGTGCCACTTGTTGAAGCAAATATATATGAAGGTGTTTTAAACAATATAATAGGCAGTAAAAATGTTATCGATACCTCCATAAAGTATGGTGTAGAGAAGTTTGTAATGATCTCTACGGATAAAGCTGTAAGACCTACTAATGTTATGGGAACAACAAAGCGAGTATGTGAACTTTATGCACAGAACTCCAATGGTAGTGGTACAGATATTGTAGCTGTTAGATTTGGTAATGTACTTGGAAGTAGTGGAAGCGTGATACCTAAGTTTAAAGCACAAATTGAAAATAGGCAAAATATTACCGTTACCCATCCAGATATAACGAGGTATTTTATGCTTATCCCTGAAGCATGTGAACTTGTACTTCAAGCAGGTGCTATTGGAACTGGTGGAGAGATATTTATACTTGATATGGGTGAGCCAATTAAAATAGCCGATTTAGCTAAAAAGATGATTGAGTTAAGTGGTAAAAGTGATATTGAAATAGTCTTTACCGGTCTTCGTCCTGGTGAAAAACTTTATGAGGAGTTGCTTATAGATGGAAGTGACGCCAAAACTGATTATGAGTCCATAACTGTAGCTACTCCGACTAAATATGATATAGATAAATTAAACATAGATATAAAAGAGCTGTTGGCATGTGAAAACAGACTTGATAAACTAAAAGAGATTGTGCCAGAGTTTAATCATCAATTAAACTAAGACATGCCCCACAAATTTACTCATATTGTCCATTATTTCTGAGCCTTTTCTAAAACTCACTCCACATGCTTCATAAGCGAAGAAGACTCCAGCTTGGTATTTTATACCATTTTTGTCTTTTACAAAATCTACATACTCTTGATAGATTTTTTTATAGTTATCATATGGTCCGTCTGTTGATTCTATAGTATTACCATCAGCATCTATAATTTTAGTATTTGCTCCCTCTCTGCCAAAGATAGACTTCTCAACTTGTTTAACACCTTCTAGGGGTTCAAAAGAAGTTTTTAAAAGGTATGGTGAATCTGGGAAAAGGTCGTATAAAATCTTCATAATTCCTTTTGACTGAAAGAGAAGAGTATATGCCGGGTTTAGTATGATAGCTTTTTGATTTTGCATAATATTACTAAGAGCTGTTGCTAGTTCCGGTTCATCATGTGCTATCTCTTCCCATGGATATAGCTTGAACCAGTATTCATATTGGTTATCATCTCTGTCATAGATGCCATTTTCATCAAAGTTAGTATTTTCTAAGTATTCAAAAGATGTATTAAAACCTGCATCGGTAGCCATTTGCTGTAGAAGCCTTGTTGTAGCCTCCTCTTCATCATTTCCGTCTATAGATGAGAAAAGAATTTTCCAACCATCATATCTTTTCTCAAATTGGTTTATATCCTCATCAAGAGTGATTAATCTTTTAAAGTTTTGTGAGATTGCTTCATAGACATTGTTAAACTGTTTTTCCTCATCCATATTGTTATGTTTTAAAATTGCCCACTGGAGTAGGGCTGTTTCAAAAAGGGCAGTAGGTGTATCTGCATTGAACTCTATGAGTTTTATAGGTTTACCATCAACTCCACCAGCCAAATCAAATCTTCCGTAAATATGCCAGTGAACATCATTTTCCCAGCTTTTTTTAATTGTCTCAATCAGATTAAATGGAATTCCTAAATCAAAAAAGAGGTCATTTTCTATAACATGCTCAGCTGCTTCAACGAACATATCGTATAACTCATTAGTTGCTTTGTAGTAAGCTTCGGCTTCATTCTGTGTGATTTTAACAAGTTCATCACTTACATATTTAGTTCCATCTTCATCTGTATGCCAACTGAAACCTAACTCTTCAAGAGTATTATCATCCAATGGATTTAATTTTTGTAAAGCTATCATCCTCCGAAAAATCCACCACTTCTTGAAGAAGATGATTTTCTGGAACTACTTCCAAAGAAACTTTTTCTACTGCTTCGTTTTGAGGTTCTTGAAGCAGCTGAGCGACTATATGCACTTCTGTTTGATGAGGCAGAGTTTTTCGCAAAGTTTTTGTTATTCATTAAAGCATTACCTACCATATTTCCCAGAAGTGAACCGGCTGCAACTGCAAGTATAGTTCCTGCTAAACCCATTCCAGCACTTCCTCCACCATCTTGTAGAGTCTCAGAAGTCCCATCTTGTACTTTTTGGTACTCTTGTGCAGCCATAGATTTCATTTCATCTTCATTCATAAAGCGTTCAGTAGTGTTGCCATTTGCATCTTTTTCACGGATGATGGCTCTGCTTGGACCCTCTGTCGGCATCTCTTCGACAACTATATATTTTCCGTTTGTTTGTTGCTCTATAACTAAAAATCTGTTTTGTTGCTGTTCTTGTGGAGCCTCACATCCAGTTAGTATGCTCATCATTGCTACCCCAGCACTACCAAGTGCTATGCCTCCACTAATTGAAGATATATGCTTCATTCTATTAATTCCTTTTTATTGAGTAAGATAATTTTTTTTAGTTCATTGTCATAAAATGTTATGTGTGTTCTGCCATCATAATAAACATCACCTCTAAATGAGAATTTATTATTTTTATAGGTGACATTTTTCTTCATTAGCATAACCTCTCCAACTTTATGACCGACTGGAGCTATAAGTGTTAGTGTAGAGATAATAAATAGAGTACCGATAATAGATATGCTAAGTTTATAATTATCTACATAAGTAACCAAAAATCCAAATATAATAGTGAAAAATGTATAGATAAATATATTTTGATGGTCTGCAAACAGTTCGTTGTAATAAACATCAATCTCATAAAAATCTATATAATTTAACTTAACACCTAAAATAACAAAAAAATCTATAATAAAAGTGAAAAATATACCAGTTAAAAATGCTTGAATCAATCTACTCATCTTATCCTCACTTTTTTATTGTTGTTGATTTTTAATAGAGTCGAAGAACTTCGTTCATATAGTCTATTTTTATCTTCTATAATTATATCAGCTTTATCTTCACAAAACTCTCTATCAAAATTTTTGTTTGATTCATTTGCTGATGTTGAGTAGCTCCATATTAACTCTCTTAGTATTTGTGAGTTCTTGGCTTGTGGAGTTATTCTAAAGGCTCTGTTATTTACAATAAAAGTTGTTTTTTTACTTCTACGAACTAGATTTTTTTTGTTTGAGGGAATTCTATTCCCACATGCCAAGAAAGTTTTGAAGTTATTAAAAACTTTTATAAATGGTTTTGAAGCAGGGCGTGATTTTATATTTGCCAACTTTTCATGGTTTTGAGACACAAACCCGACGGTAGTGTCGGTTTGTGTAAGTATAACAGATGTTTTTATGCTAGAAAGTCTTGTATTGCTTTTGAATCTGACCATGAGTCATCTTTCATCTCATCAAGTGCTAGGATTAAGGCTCTAGCTGCACTTAGAGTTGTAAAGTAAGGGATACCTCTTCTTAGAACTTCTTGACGAATAACAGTTGCATCTTTTTTAGATGTGTTGTTGTCAGATGTGTTGATTGCCATAGAAATTTCATCATTTTTCATGCTGTCCTCAATATTTGGACGACCTTCGGAGATTTTAAGAACTCTCTCGCATGGTATATCAGCCTCTTCTAAAATTGACTGAGTTCCTTTAGTTGCTACAAGTTTAAAACCGTGTCTGTGAAGTCCTCGTGCAATTTCTGCAGCATGTATTTTGTCAGAATCAACAAAAGAGAGGAAACATGTTCCCTCTGTTGGGATTTTATTTCCGGCTGCTAGTTGTGATTTTGCAAAACTAACGCCAAAGTTAGAACTGATTCCCATAACTTCACCAGTTGATTTCATCTCAGGACTTAGAACTAAATCTGCACCATAGAGTTTATGGAAAGGAAAAACTGCCTCTTTTACTGCAACATGGTCTTTTAGGATAGGTTTTAGTAGTCCATTTTCTTCTATTACTACGCTGTAGTTATCATAATATTCTAATGAACTTCTAAGAGTTTCACCCATCATAACTCTTGTTGCAACTTTTGCCAGTGGCATACCTGTAGCTTTAGATACAAATGGAACTGTACGAGATGCACGAGGATTTACCTCTATAAGATAAATCTCATCTTGATAAATTGCATACTGAACATTCATAAGTCCAATCACACCAAGACCCAAAGCGATAGTTTTAGTTTGAGCTTCAACTTTATCTATCATCTCTTTTGAAAGATTTACGGGAGGAAGTGAACAAGCACTATCTCCAGAGTGGATCCCAGCCTCTTCTATATGTTGCATAACTGAACCGATATAAACATCTTCTCCATCACTAATACAATCAACATCAAGTTCGATAGCTTGGTCTAAAAATTTATCAATCAAAACTGGTGCTTCGTTTGAAACGCTTATCGCAAGTGCCATATATTCATCTAGCTCTTCGCGAGAGTAGACGATTTTCATACCACGACCACCAAGAACAAAAGATGGACGAACCAGAACTGGAAAACCAAGCTTTTGTGCGATAGGAGCAGCTTCCTCTTTTTTACGAGCTAAACCATTTTCAGGTTGTTTAAGTCCATGCTTGATTACAAAGTTAGAAAACTGTTCTCTATCTTCTGCGAGGTCAATCACAGCAGAAGGAGTTCCAGAGATATTTGCACCAATCTTTGTAAGTGCATCTGCAAGTTTAAGTGGAGTCTGTCCACCAAAATGAACTATAATTCCATCTGGCTGTTCATTTTCTATAACTTCTCTTACATGCTCAAAGTCGATAGGTTCAAAGTAAAGAACATCGGAAGTATCATAGTCTGTTGAGACGGTCTCAGGGTTACAGTTATACATAATACACTCAATATCCATCTCTTTTAGAGCAAAAGCGGCATGAACACAACAGTAATCAAACTCAATACCTTGTCCGATTCTATTGGGTCCACCACCAAGTATAAGAACTTTTCTTTTATCGCTTACACGCTTAGTTACATTTGGAAGTTTTGTGATATTTGTAGTAGAGTAAAGATATGGAGTAAGTGCTTCAAACTCTGCTGAACAAGTATCAACTTCATTATACTCTAGGCTTATACCTAAAGCTTTTCTCTTCTCATAAACTTGCATTTCTGCTATGGTTTGGTTTGAATTTTTTTCAATTAGTTGAGAGATTCTTCTGTCTGAAAAACCATCAACCTTTAAATCTCTCATCAACTTTTCATCAAAAAGAACTTTATCTGTAATTGATTGTTCTGCTTGAATTATCTCTTGAAGTTGGTAAAGAAACCAATGATCGATGGCACATGTATCAAACATCTCTTCTATGCTCATACCACGACGGAAACCCTCAGCTACATAGAGTATTCGTTCTGCATTTGGACGACGAATCTCATGTTTGATAAATTCATCATCACTATCTATCTCATTAAAACCACAAAGATCGTTTTCCAAAGAGCAGAGTGCTTTTTGCATAGACTCTTTAAAAGTACGACCGATAGCCATAACTTCACCAACTGATTTCATGCCTGTACTTAGAGTATCTACAGCTTCAGGGAATTTTTCAAATGTAAAACGAGGGATTTTAGTAACAACATAATCAATTACAGGTTCAAAAGATGCAGGAGTTCCTGTAATGTCATTTGTAATCTCATCAAGAGTAAAACCAACTGCTAAAAGAGTTGCTACTTTTGCGATTGGGTAACCTGTTGCCTTAGATGCAAGTGCAGAAGAACGAGAAACACGAGGATTCATCTCGATTACAATCATTCTTCCAGTGCGAGGACAGATTGAGAACTGAACATTAGATCCACCGGTATCAACGCCAATCTCTCTTAAGATGTCAAAAGAAGCATCTCTCATTCTTTGGTACTCTTTATCTGTAAGAGTAAGAGCAGGTGCAACGGTTATGCTATCACCGGTATGAACGCCCATTGGATCCACATTTTCAATGGCACAAACGATGATACAGTTATCAGCTTTGTCACGGATAACTTCCATCTCGTACTCTTTCCAACCAAGCATAGATTCCATAATTTCGATTTCATTTACCGGAGAAGCTGAGATACCTTCCTCTGCTAACTTTTTAAACTCTTCCATGTTGTATGCTACACCTGAACCACCACCTGCAAGTGTAAAAGAGGCTCTGCTAATAACAGGGAAGCCAATCTCTTTGGCAACTTCAATAGCTTCATCAACTGTATAAGCATTTGCACTTTTTGGCAGATCCATACCTATTTTTATCATAGCTTCATTAAAAGCTGAACGGTCTTCACCTTTGTGAATAGCTTCTGGAGTTGCACCTAAAAATTCAATACCCTCAAGCATCCCTTTTTCATACATGCTAGTTGCAACATTAAGTGCAGTTTGCCCACCCATCGTAGGAAGAACAGCATCAACGCTTTCTTTTTTGATGATTTTAGCGATGACATCTTCTTTGATTGGTTCGATGTAAGTTCTATCTGCAAACTCTGGATCTGTCATAATAGTAGCGGGATTTGAGTTGATAAGAATAACACGATAACCTAACTCTTTTAGAGTTTTAACAGCTTGAGTTCCAGAGTAGTCAAACTCACAAGCTTGACCAATAATAATAGGACCGGAACCTATCAGTAAAATAGTATGAATGTCGGTGCGTTTTGGCATTTTTTACCTTTAATATTTTGTAGAATAAATTTGTTTATTATAGGTAAAAAGCACTTAAAATTTGATGAGTTTTAATACTCAAAAGTATATATAAGTGAAACTAATCCTGAATAGATATAGTCATCATTGATAAGTGGGCTTAAAGTGGCTTCATTTGGTAGTTTATCGGCTCTTATGTTTATGAGGGTAGCCAATGAGTTTGTAAAAGGATATTTTATATAAGTTTGAACTCCAAATTGTACTCCGGCATCTGGAGAGTATTCACTATGTGAAGAAGTTATAGCCTCTTTTTGGGATACACCATAATAGTAGTTTAAAAATTCTTTAGATTGATACCCAATAATCAGACTTGGATAGAGTAGAAAATCTCCAACTCTGAAATCATAACCTATCTCTGTTTTTATCATCCAAGAGTTATGAGTATTTAAAATATCATTTAAAAACATGATTTCTATATATGCTTTATCTGTTTTAGCACTAAAAGCTATTCCGGCTTCCCATGTATTTTTTTTCTCATCCATACCACTTAAAGTATCACTATCAGAGGATTTGTAGCCGTAAGTCCTTGGTTGCGTTGTAAGAGATATGCCCCAAGCATAGTCATCTTTTGTCTCTCCTAAAAAGTAAACTCCTGCTCTGCTCCATCTTACATAAACAATGGAATTATCAAAAAATATTACAGGTGATGGTAGAACAATATCATCAACATTTTTATATGGTTGAGTTTGAGTATATAGACCGGCACCTATAGTTATTTTTTGCTTTTCATCTTCAGCTTGAGCTCCAATGCAGATTAAAAACAAGATTAAAAGATATTTCATTTAAGACTCCTTATCATATGAAAATAGTTTGGGTCATTTGCCTCATAGTAGGGTTCTATAATTGCATTTTGGTAGCCTTGCGACGAGGTTACGGAGAGAACACGACCGACTTTTAGACCTTTAAAAAAGATTTCATCGAGTCCAGATGTTATAACTTCATCTCCCTCATTTATCTCAAACCATGCCGGTATAAATTTAACAAGTAGGTTTTTTGCATTATTTCCGTGAGCAATTCCCGGCGCTAAACTTTTACCTATATAAACGGCATAAGAACTTTTTATATCTCTATTTAAAAGACCGAGTGCTTTGCCCTTATGCTCAACAACAATTCCTGCGACTAACTCTCTATATGTAAGTCCATAAATTTTAGATGAGTTGTAGTCCTCTATCTCTAGCCAGACTTTGTTAAAATCACCAAATTTTTCATAAGATATAGTTCTAACTAACTCTACTTTTGGGTCTATTTTTAAGGTAGAATGATTTTCTTTAAAAAGGTCGTTTATTTCTGAGGCTAATTGTTGCATAACAAGGTGGTTGTTTTCATATTTTTGAAGTTTTTCATTAAGTGTGACAATATGTTCAGCTTGAAACGAGTGTTTTTCAATTTGTTCTTGGATAAATTCTATGGAGTTATGATAAGTTGATTTAATATAATTTAGTGAAGATATAAAAGGTGATTGAACAACATTGGTATAGTATAGCGCACCCAAAAAGAGTGCAATAAATATTGTAAAAAAGCTAAGTAGCTCTTTATTCATTTTCAAATAGTTCTTGTAGTAGGTCTATCTCTTCTAAGGCACGACCTGTTCCACGAGCAACTGCTAAAAGTGGTTCATCGGCAACATATACCGGAATTTTTACTATGTTAGATAGATATTTGTCTAGTTGGCGAATAAGAGCGCCACCACCTGTTAGGATGATCCCGTGATTTACAATATCTCCAGCCAAATCAGGTGGCATCTGCTCTAATACATCACGAAGAGCTTCACCAACTTCTCTTAGGGGTTCTCTCATCGCTTCTCTAGCATCCTCACTTGTAAGTTCAACAGAACTTAAAAGCCCCTCAACTTGGTCTCTACCGGTTACAACCATAGTTAACTCTTTATCAAGTACTACAGCAGTTCCGATATTTATCTTAATCTCTTCAGCTACTCTTTCACCTATAAGCAGGTTGTATTTTTTTCTTATGTAGTTGACTATTGATTGGTCAATTTTATCTCCGGCAGTACGAATAGACTTTGATAGAACAAGTCCACCAAGAGAAGCAACACCAATCTCAGTTGTACCACCACCGATATCAACCACTAAGTTTCCTTGTGGTTCACGAATCTCAACACCGGCACCAATTGCTGCTGCCATAGGCTCTTCTATAAGAAAAACTTCTCTAGCACCGGCACTTAGAGCAGATTCACGAACAGCTTTTCTCTCAACCTGAGTAAGACCATAAGGAACACAGATGATAATTCTAGGACTGATTAAAGTAGTTCTTCCATGAGCTTTTTCAATGAATTTTCTAATCATCTTCTCTGTCATGTCAAAGTCAGCAATTACCCCATCTCTCATAGGACGAATAGCTTTGATATTGCCCGGAGTTTTACCAACCATCTCTTTTGCTTCTTTTCCAACAGCTAAAACTCTCTGTTGACCATATTTTTCAGTTTTTACTGCAACAACCGATGGTTCATTGATAATAATACCACGACCTTTAGCTATAACAATTGTATTTGCAGTTCCCAAGTCTATTGAGAGATCATTTGAAAAAAGTCCTACTATTTTATTAAATATCATTCTTGCTGCCTTACGCTATTTTTTTTGTTGATTTTTTGATGTAAACTGGGCTATCACCATCTTCGATAACCTCTTTAGTAATTAAAACTTCATAACCACTATATTCTGGAAGTTCATACATAATATCTATCATGTTTTCTTCCAAAATTGCACGAAGTCCACGAGCTCCGGTTTTTCTTTTGATCGATTTTGCAGCTATGGCTTTTAACGCTTCATCTTCAAAATTTAGTTCAACTTCATCAATTGAGAAAAGTTTTTTGTACTGTTTGATAAGAGAGTTTTTCGGTTCTGTAAGTATGCGAACCATATCCTCTTCACTAATCTCATGAAGTGATGCAATAATAGGCAGTCTTCCTATAAGTTCTGGAACAATACCATACTTAACTAAATCATCAGGTTCAGCCATATCGTAGGTAGGTTTCTGCTCATCTTTGCTTTTTTTATCATGACCAAAACCCAATACATTTTCACCCTGTTTTCTTTTTAATATCTCTTCAAGACCATCAAAAGCACCACCACAAATAAATAGAATATTTTTAGTATTTATAGTTGTAAATTCTTGGTTTGGATGTTTTCTTCCACCCTTTGGTGGTATATTTACTTCTGCACCCTCTATAATTTTAAGCAGGGCTTGTTGAACACCCTCTCCAGATACATCTCGAGTGATAGAACGATTTTCACTCATACGAGCAATCTTGTCAACTTCATCTATAAAAACGATGCCTGCTTCGGCTCTTTTTATATCGCCATCAGCTGATTGAAGTAGTTTTGTTAAGATATTTTCAACATCTTCTCCAACATATCCAGCTTCTGTAAGACTTGTAGCATCTGTAATAGCGATAGGAACATTTAAAACTCTAGCGATTGTCTGAGCCATAAGAGTTTTACCACTTCCTGTTGGACCTATAAGAAGGATATTTGATTTTTCTATCTCAGTATCATCATCAGTAATATTATTTGTTTTAAAGATTCTTTTATAGTGGTTATATACAGCTACACTTAGAAGTTTTCTCGCTCTCTCTTGAGAGATAATATAATCACCTAAAAAGTTATCTAACTCTTTTGGAGTCATAAGTGTTTCTACTGCTTCAAGAAGTTCTTTGCTATTTTGGTTTGCTTGGTTTGTATCACTTTTATCATCACCAAACATGATTTTATACGCAGAAATAACACAGTTTTTACAGATATAAACACCATTTCCAGCTATAAGTGGATTTTCTTCACTCTCACTTGTTTCACAAAAACTACACTTTCTATTTATCATATACTTTTTCTCTCATATGGAATCCCTCGTTTTGTTTTTAAAATAAAGTTACAAAGATTATGAACATGATGATTTTCACTGCTCTCTACCAACTCAGCTGCTACATCTTTTAGTGGTTTTGCTGATTCAAAAAGTTCTTTGTAGGCTGTTCTTAATCCATCTATCTCATCTCTTTTGAGGTTTCTTCTAAGTCCTGTTAGGTTAAGACCTCTTAGTGAAGCACGATTGCCCTCTGCCATGCAGTATGGTGGAACATCTTGAGCCAGTGCTGATGCTCCTGCAACCATTGCGTAGTCACCGATGTGTACAAACTGATGAATCGGAGTCATTCCACCAATCACAGCATAATCACCCATCTCTACATGCCCAGCTAAAGTAGCAGCATTTGCTAAAATACAGTGATTTCCGATAATAACATCATGACCGATATGTACATAACCCATAAAAAGATTGTGTGAACCTATGATAGTCTTTCCTCCACCACCTTTTGTTCCGGGATTGAAAAGTGTGAATTCTCTTATTTTATTATGATCACCAATAACCAGTTCAACATCTTCTCCCCCAAATTTCAGATCTTGTGGAATTGAACCAATAACGGCATGTGAAAATATATGGTTGTTTTTACCGATAGTTGTTTTTCCGTAGATAGATGTATTTTGATCGATGATGGTTCCATCACCAATAGTAGCTTGTGATGAGATAAGACAATATGGTCCTATCTCAACATCTTTTCCGATTATCGCACCATCTTCAATGATAGCAAGAGGAGAAATTTTGCTCATAAAAGTTTCTCTACTTATCAACAATCATAGCTTTTAATTCAGCTTGAGAAACCAAGTTGTCATCAACGAAGGCTTTTCCGTCTAACATCCAGATAGCACCTTTTTGTTTGATAACACTTATGCGATACTCTAGCTTGTCACCCGGTTTAACAGGAGCGCGAAATTTTGCTTTATCAATACTCATAAAATAAACCACTTTATTTGCAGCTTCTTCCTTGGACATATCCATACTTTTAAAGGCTAAAATACCACCAGCTTGAGCCATACCTTCTAAAATCATAACACCAGGATAGATTGGGTGACCCGGGAAGTGACCTTGAAATATATTGTCTCCAATTGTTACATTTTTATATCCAACAAGTGTCTCATTTTGAACAATATCAGTAACACGGTCTAAAAGTAAAAAAGGGTAACGGTGAGGAATGATCTCTTGAATTTCCATAACATCCATAGTCATAAGTAAAAGCCTTGTAAATAATTTTGGTTATTTTACCCAAAAAAAGATTATAAGATGATTAGTTTTTCTTTTGTATCTTCATATGTTTTTGCATTTAACTCTATGGTTAGTTTGCTTGAGAGGATTTCTTGGACTATTATAATTGGAGTTAAATCATAATCTCCACATGCCAAGGTCTTTCGAAATTTTAACTCTTCTTTGAGGGTAGGGGGATTGAAGATGAGTTCTTTTATATTTTTATAGTTTGTTTGGCATGTAGAATTAAACTTTTGAAGTGTTATAAACTTAATCTCTTCACGGTTAAAATAGTGAATATTTTTATGAGAAAACTCTATACGACCCTGTGCTTTTTTTCTTGGAAGTGTTGAGTAGACAACTGCATAAGCAGGAATATTTTTACTTTTACCCTCTGTTACTTTGAGAGAAAATTGTCTATAATTTAAAAACTTTCGTTTGATGATTTTATACTCTATCCCTTTCTCTTCTAACTCTATTCTGTTATGATAAAATTCTAATCGCTCTTCTATGCAAGCAGGTAGAATTTGTCCCGAAATTGGCGAAAACATCTCATCCATTAGACGATTTTGTTGCTCTCTTTGCATAGTTAAACCAAAGAGACAGCCACAGTAGTCTTGACGATAGAGTTGTTCCTTTTTGGTCACACGGCTTTGGTCTTGTGTGCCACCACCTGAGCGATAATCAACTGCAATAAATTCAACACTATGTTTTTTATAAAAAAGTTCACCACTTTTTTTCAACTGTTTTTGAGATTTCAAAGGGCTTACTAGTAGTGTAGTTGTAAATTTATCTTCACCCAGTTCTAAGGCTTTGTTTGCAGTGACTTCAAAGCGTTTATCAAAACAAACTTCGCATCGTTTGCCTTTTTCAGGTTCATTTTGTAAGCCTTTGACAGCTTCCATCCAAGCTTCAAAATCATAATCACCCTCCAGTAAATCAATACCTAGTTTTTTGCATGAGCGTTGTACATCAAGAAGTCTAAGTTTGTACTCTGAATATGGATGGATATTAGGGTCATAGAAGAAGCCAGTAAGTTTTTCATCTGGAAAATCTTTTTGAAGTTTGTGTAGAAAAAAGTGTGAATCAACACTGCAACAGATATGAACTAAGATAATTTTGCCTTTTGTGAAATTATAGCGAAACTTTAGCTGTTTATTTACTGTATTTTCCCTCGTTCCATCTCTCCCGAGATGGAATGCACTCTCCCGAGATGGAATGCATATAGCTCCAACACACAGAGATGCCATCACACCTCAGGAGAGGTGTGACGAGAAGAAGCCCTCGAAAAGAGTATACTCTTTTTATAAATCTCAACATCACTAAAGTTATTTTCTATTATAATCCATAATTGAACTCTCTGATTAATTATGAACTAGACCCTGAATCAAGTTCAGGGTGACGAATATACCGTCATTCTGGGCTTGACCCAGAATCTAATTGCTAATTAATCAGAGGTTTCAATTAATAAAACATCAAATAGAGTGAGAATCATGAAAAAGTTACTAGTAACAGGATTGGTCAGTTTAGGCTTAGTGTGTGGAGCCAATGCCTCCCAAGAAAGAGACACAACCATAAATATTTATGGTGTTGGTGCGAAAATAGACAAGAACCAAAATAGTTCTGCTGGTGCTGGGATTATGTTTGACAGTGAAGAGGTTAAAGTAAAGCTAGAAGCTACTTCTGATTTTATTAAAACTGGTGCAGTTTTAAAGTTTAATCCTTTTATGGAAGATTGGTATTTTAAACT
>JAYELK010000076.1:0-3134 GCA_034717415.1 Campylobacterota bacterium
CTTAATAAGTGTATCAATCTTGTTGATAGTAAAATCACACTCCTCAAGAGGCGTAGAGTTATCTTGGGCATAAGTATGCATAGACTCTCTAATATTTTTAGTTGTTATACTCTTCTTCTGAATTTCGCTCATACTTTTTTAATGTTCCAATAGATCACTATAATCATACTTTGAAAAATCTAAATATAGTTTGCCGTTTTGTTTTATAACTCTTATATCGCTACTATCTATATTTAAAAACCTTTGTTTTATGACTTTTCTCTGCCAAGATCTTAGCCCCAGACTTTTTAAATGAGTTGTAAGTTCTACTATTTTAGGAGTTTTTTCTTCTGTTTCTTCGCTCTCTTGCGTATAAGTTATCTCTTGGTCTTGAATCGTTTGGACTTCGTGAATGGTTTGAGGTTTTTCTTCTAACATTAGTTTTCTGTTTATCAACTCTAAA
Organism: Campylobacterota bacterium; assembly: GCA_034717415.1. Taxonomy (GTDB): domain Bacteria; phylum Campylobacterota; class Campylobacteria; order Campylobacterales; family Sulfurimonadaceae; genus Sulfurimonas. The sequence continues at coordinate 443 of JAYELK010000076.1, forward strand.
ATATTTTTTAACTGTCTATCTTTTGAAGTGTATATATCCTCAATTTTATCTCTTTCAGCACGGAGCATCTGCTCTTTATCATCTATAAGTTTGTCTATTTTAGATTCAAGTTGTGCTATTTTTCCTTTTAAGGTAGCATTTTCTCTTTGGTAGAGTGCTAAAACCATCGCAACAGTAGTTTTTGGTTTGGCAACTGCTTTTCCTATTGGGTTAGAACTCTCTTTTTGTGCTGTTGAGTCAGATTTGTTATCTTTAAGAGTAGAACTTCTTGTAATAATATAGGTGGTGTTATTTTCTACAATATAGTTTAATTTTTTTGCTTTTAGTTTGGAGTTTATCATCTCTTTTGACATTTTAAAGCGTTTAGAATATTCATCTAGTGTTAATCGCATCTGTTCTCCTTTTTATTTTTTTAAATCACTGAATTGAAGTTAATATTTGGTGGGTTGATTATACCAGCTTTTCGTAGCCAGACTAGATAACCCTTTTTCTTTTTTCCATGTTTGTCTTCAAATCTATATTCTGCTGAGTGTTTAAACTCTCTTTGTATTAAAAGTGTATGAAAATCTTTGTAAAGTTCTAAAAACTTTTTCAGACTATTGTACGCCATATCTGAAATCATTACTGTTGATATGGTGTACTCTTTTAGTTCTAAATATCTAGCACAATCATTAAGTCCGTCACCTATGTAGTTTTTATGTCCTAAAATATCTTGAAACTCATGCACTTCACCAGTATGAACAGCGATTCTAATACCTTCAAAATATGGATATTTTTTAGAAATATATTCAGAAAAATGATTAAAACTAAGACCTAAAATAGTCCCATAACCTTTTAGTCTTGGGTTAAGTATGCAAAAAAATCCATCTCCTGTCGATACAAATCCAAGTATAAGTTTTTCCAGTTTCATATTTGAGTTTTCAAGCATTTTCACTATCATATTTGAGTAGCTTTTTGTTAGAAAGTTAATAATCTCTAGTTGTTGATCTACTGATAATTTAGAAAAATTAATAATATCAATCAAAATAATATCAGTAATCCATTCATCGTTTTTTTTATAGACATTAAGACTCGGTAATTTTTTTATGCATTTTAACATAAAATATATGTGAAAAAAGTTATAATCGTAAAATTAAATTTTTTAGGAATGATTATGAGTAGAGACATTTTAGATATTGTAAAACCTGGAGTTCTTTTTGGTGAAGATGTACAAAAAGTTTATGCACACGCAAAAGAAGTAGGTTTTGCTTTACCGGCTGTTAATGTAGTTGGAACTGATTCTGTAAATGCTGTTTTAGAAGCTGCTGCAAAAGTGAACTCTCCTGTTATTATTCAGTTTAGTAATGGTGGAGCAGCATACTATGCCGGTAAAGGTTTAAGCAACGAAGGAGAAAAAGCAGCAACTCTCGGTGCTATATCTGGTGCAAAACATATTGATTTGATGGCAAAAGCTTATGGTGTTGCTGTTATCCTTCACACTGACCATGCAGCTAAAAAACTTCTTCCTTGGATAGATGCACTGCTTGAAGCCGGTGAAAAGTATTTTGCACATACCGGCAAACCGTTATACTCTTCTCACATGCTTGACCTTTCAGAAGAGCCATTAGAAGAAAATATAGCAATATCTAAAGCTTATTTAGAACGCATGAGTAAAATCGGTATGAGCATAGAGATAGAGCTTGGAGTAACAGGTGGAGAAGAGGATGGTGTTGATAACACAAATATAGATAATGCACTTCTATATACTCAACCAGAGGAAGTAGCATACGCTTACGAAGAGTTAAGCAGGGTTTCTCCAGACTTTACAATCGCAGCTTCATTTGGTAATGTTCATGGAGTTTATAAACCTGGTAATGTAACGCTTACTCCAACTATTTTAGATAACTCTCAAAAATATATCCAAGAGAAATTTAACACAGATGAAAAACCTGTAAACTTTGTTTTTCACGGTGGTTCAGGTTCAGCACCTTCAGAGATAGAAGAAGCTATAAGTTATGGTGTTATAAAAATGAATATAGATACAGATACTCAGTGGGCTACTTGGGTAGGTGTAAAAGATTATTATGAGAAAAACCGTGACTATATGCAGGGACAAATCGGAAACCCAGAGGGTGAAGATAAACCAAATAAAAAATACTATGACCCTAGAAAATGGTTAAGAGATGGTCAAAAAACTCTTGTAGATAGAGTTGTAGAAGCATTTAAAGATTTAAATGCACTTGATAGAAATTGATTTTTATGGCATGTAAGAATTTCTACATGCCATAAGTCATACCATAAGTGTGGTTTGGCAATACTATTTTAAACTATTATATATATCTTCTATGGAGTTGGTATTTTGGTTTTTTATGTAGTAAGATGTTAGAAGCTGATTTAGTCTGTTTTTGTTAAATCTCCAATATCTTTCATTATCAAAATCTTCATCCTCTTCAATCTTTACAAAGAGTTCATCTATACTAAGAGTGCCATCGCTACTTTTGATAACTTTTAGTGTTATTCTTATAAGTTCATCTTGTGATTCTTGTGTCGTGTCATCATCTGCTAACTGTTTAGTTGGTAAAAAAGCATATACTTTCCAAATACTTACGACGAGTGCTAGAATGAAAAATATCATCATTAGAGTTGAAATGTCAAAGTTCATTATCTTCCTTAAAATATAATTTTTATGTATTTTAGCTAAAATACTTTTATG
>JAYELK010000077.1:0-3009 GCA_034717415.1 Campylobacterota bacterium
ATGGGAACCTCTAAAAACCCTTACATCCTCAGAGCCTAAAAGAGGGGTGAGATTATACAGAACTTTTTTTGCACCCCAAGGGCATTTCCTACGGGCAGTCATAGCCTTAGCTACGACGATGAAAAATTCTGTGTAAGATTACCCCTCTTTTAGGCTCCCTACGGGCAACATAGCAGATTAGCTATTGCGTCGTTAAAAGTATTTGAAGCTACTAGTAGCTCCTGCATACTTTTGCCTAGCACTAGCTAATCTGCTATGTTGCTGAGGAAATAAGGGTTTTTAGAGGTTCCCATAGATAAAAAAAAGGATGATTATGGGTTCAAAAAGAGATATGTTAAGCGATAAACTTGAAGAGAATCCCTCTCTTAAGGAGATAGTACACTCTGACAGAAGAAAAAGTGAAAAAGAAAATAAAAAAGAGTTCCAAAAGAGAAACAAAGGTAAAGCCAAGAGAACTGCTGTTTGGGTAAAAGATGAAGTTCTCGAGTATGAAGACGAGTTAAAAATACTACAAATAGAACTTTTAAAAATGCAAAATCATGTAAAAGATAGTGGTAAAAAAATACTTATGATTTTTGAGGGTCGTGATGCAGCCGGTAAGGGTGGAACGATTAAGAGAATCACCGAACATCTAAATCCCCGTGGTGCAAGAGTCATAGCACTTGACAAGCCTAGTGATGTTGAAAAAACACAGTGGTATTTTCAAAGATATACACACCATTTGCCATCTGCCGGAGAGATAGTTCTTTTTGACAGAAGTTGGTACAACCGTGGTGGTGTTGAGCCTGTCATGGGTTTTTGTACTCAAGAAGAACACAAAGAGTTTTTACATGAAGTTCCAGAGTTTGAGAAGATGCTTATAAATTCTGATATTCAGATATTTAAGTTTTATTTCTCTGTTTCAAAAAAAGAACAAAAAAAACGATTTGACAAACGAAAAACAGATCCACTAAAACAGTACAAACTCTCACCCGTAGATGAAAAGTCACAAGATCTTTGGGATAAATATACAATCGCCAAATACTCTATGCTTCTAGCATCTCATACAGAACTTTCACCGTGGACAATCATCCGTTCAGACAACAAGAAAAAAGCCAGAATCAACTCTATCAAGCATATTTTAAATCATATAGATTATCCAAATAAGATAAAAAAGAAAAAACTCAAAGCTGATGAAAATATTAAAATAAATGCAAATGAAGAGATCAAAATGATGGAGACAGAGATGTCTTTAAAAGGGAACGCTTAATATGAAAGGTCTATTTTTAGCCACTCTTATGGCTCTTAGTGTAGCAAGTTTTTTTTACAGCTTGTGAAAAGAATGACTACCAACATCCTGGTTACAGAAGTGGTAAATATAAATAAAAAAGAATTTTTTTGATATAATTTTCTTTTAATTACAAAGGTGCTTAATGCTAAAAACTATTCGTAAATTTTCATATATGATTGGGCTTGGTTCTAAATATATTAAGATTTACAAAAAAACATTTTATCATCCTTTTATATCACAGAAAGCTGCATACACACAACTTTCTCGTGATAGACAAGCCTACTCAAACGCCATATTGAAACACCTAAATATAGAAGTGAAACTTATAGGCAAAATACCATCAGAAGATAAAATTATGTATGCTATAAATCATCGCTCCCTGCTTGATATTATAGTTATGGAAAATATATTTTCTAAACATAACAAAAGTGGGGCATGGATAGCAAAACAAGAACTTTTTGATACTCCATACGGTGCTTTTTTCAAATATAGCGGCTGCATAAGTGTTGATTTAGAAAGTGGAAAAGGTTTGCTAAGCTTTTTTAAGAAGATAAAACGAACACTTACTAAGGTAAATAACCTAAATATCTATATATTTCCAGAGGGTGAAAGACATAAGGGAAATGGACTTTTAAAGTTTCAAAGTGGAGCTGCAAAAATAGCAAGAGCAAACAGGCTCGAAATTGTTCCCGTTTTTATAAACGATACTTTAGAAACTGTTTTCAAACACGCGCCATACAAAAAAAAGCAAATAGTTGAAGTGCATGTAGGCAAAATTTTAGGAGATAAAAATCTAGAAAATGATTATAGAACATTTATGAATGAAGCAAAAGAGGAAGATAAGTGAGTAAAATGAGATTAGGTGTAAACATAGACCATGTAGCAGTTTTAAGAGAAGCCAGACGAGTAAATGACCCAGATATTATGGAGGCACTGTATGTAGCATGTAGAAATGGTGCAGACCAGATAACTATCCACCTCAGAGAAGATAGACGCCACATCCAAGATATAGATGCCATAAATATTATAAGAGCCTCTAGTGTTCCTGTAAACTTAGAGTGTGCCATAGACAAAGATATTTTAAATATAGTGTGTGATTTAAAACCCCACAGAGCCACTTTAGTACCTGAAAAAAGAGAAGAGGTAACAACAGAGGGTGGACTTGATGTTTTTGGCTATGGCGAACAAATCTCTTACGCTATAGAACAACTACATGACTCTATCATCCCTGTTTCACTCTTTGTTGATCCAACTATAGAAGCGATGAACCAGTCAAAAGAGTTAGGTGCTGAAATGGTAGAACTGCACACCGGAACTTTTGCAAATCTCTTTAATATGCTAAACTCATCTCTCCCCTACTCAAACCACTCTGTAAAAGAGTTTGAACTACCAAGATATGAACTATCAGATAGACTAGAACATGCTCTCCAAGATATAAAAAACTCTGCCAAACATGCCAAAGAAATAGGTTTAGAAGTAGCAGCTGGACATGGCTTAAACTACCACAATGTTCACGAAATGATGAAGATAGAAGAGATTATAGAACTAAATATCGGTCAAAGTATCATAGCAAGAAGTGTATTTAGTGGTTTAGCTGAAGCTGTTAAAGAGATGAGAAGAATCACTACTAAATAAATATGGCTAGGTGGATTCGACTCAAAAACTACAAAAAACTTTTATGCAACAGTTCAAAACAGATTTCATTTTGCCATAAATGGACAAACATCAGCAGAAATTAT
>JAYELK010000078.1:0-26610 GCA_034717415.1 Campylobacterota bacterium
ATTCTCTTGTTTTGGAAAAAGTTACACCAGATAGGTGAAAGTTTTTAGTGTGGCTTTTTCGCTTTAAAGTACCTAATTATAGAGCAATTTGGCTTGTTGTCTAATTTGGTATGGAATTATTGGGGAAACACTATAAAAGAGCTAAAAATTTTAAAGAAGTTTCTGTGAATATGAGTTTAGTAATATATTAAGGAGAATAGAACTTTATTTTAAGATGGTACCAGTGGCCGGACTCGAACCGGCACGCCCATAAGGCGGGGGATTTTGAATCCCCTAAGTCTACCATTCCATCACACTGGCACGAAGAGTGAAATAATAGTGCTTTTTAACTTAATAGTAAATGAATTTTAGTCGATATTTTGTATGGAACTTATATTGCTTTTAGATATAAAGCTAAATATAGTGAAGATATTAAATTAAAATATTTATAATGAATGGAGGTGTATGATGAGAGTTACAACTAGTATGTACTATCAAAATATACAAAGTCAAACTTCTAAGTCCAATGAGAGGCTTTTTGATGTAAACAAACAGATATCTTCTGGACTTAAAATTCAGTATGCTAAAGATGATGTTGGGGTTTTTACAGAGACTATGAGGCTTGATAACGAGATAGCTACTCTGGGACAGATTCAAAAGAGTGTAGAGAGTGGTTGTAAAGTTGCAAATCAGACCGATACACTTTTAAATGAGTTTCAGACAACTATGGATCGCACAAGAGTTCTTCTCATTCAAGCTTCTAACGGTTCTCAAAGTGATGCTTCACAAGATGCTATTGCAAATGAGTTAAGAGGTATAGAAGAACATTTTAGAACTCTTGCCAATAGCTCTATAAATGGGCAATACCTTTTTTCCGGCTCAGCAACTGATGTTAAACCTATCTCTTGTGATGGGATCTATATGGGTAACGACTTGTCCATGAATTCTTTTGTCGGTGCTGGGGTTGAACAACAATACAACCTCACAGGTGCTGAATTGTTTTTAGGTGAAGAGATTCTTGTTAAAAGGCAAATTACTTCAAATGTACCTCAATACAACCTAAGTGCAAAATATCCTGATTTTACAGATCCTACTGTTGCTGGTGTGGAGAGAAAGATTGTAAGTAGTGATACTATTCGTGATTTGATGGGTGATAATGATGATGTTGGAAATGTGGGAGCAGATAATCACTTCTATCTAAGTGGGGTAAAAAGTGATGGTGTATCTTTTAATAAACAAATATCCATGAGTGATGATGATACTATTGATAAACTTTTAACTGAGATAGGAGATGCTTACGGAAATTCTGCTGATCTGAAACTTGTAAATGTAACTCTTAACTCCTTTGGAGAAATTGTTATAGAAGATAAGATAAAAGGCTCTAGTAAACTTGACTTTCATATGGTTGGTGCAGTTGATTATTACCATGCAGATGGAACTGACCATGCAGATGTAACCAATCTAGGTGATTTAGACAGTGGGGAGAGTAATTTTGATAAAATTATGCACGGAACAAGTACGGCTATAAATTCTGATTTATATATAAAAGAGTTTATAAAATCACCTTTTACTTCTGCAAATGCCACAAATATTGATGCTATCAATTATGATAAAACGCAGTTTACTAAAGATGGATCATTGTTGTCTTCAAATATTTCTCAAATTATAAGTGCTACAAATGCTTTTGCTTTACCATCTACAAAAATTTCAGAGGTAGCTGATCTATCTCAAGGAGTAGCTGATACATTAGATGGTACGCAATTCACACTCTTGGGAACTGATACAAACAACAACTCTTATACTGCACAGATAGATTTTAAAAGCACAGCTAATGGTGGTTCAACTTTTACTATTAATGGAAATAGTTGTGATATATTTAATATGGAAAGTCCAAGAGTTGCAGTAGATGCAGATGAAATGACATATAGACAACTTATGGATGTTATAAATATGGCAGTAACAGGGAATATTCCAACTGTAAATAATGAAGTAGAGTATGAAGCAAAGTTAGCATCGTCAAATGCAGCTGGTTCTACATTTTTAAGTTATGATGGAAAAATTAACTTTGAAGATGTAATTTCAGTTAATACACAAGCTACAATAGCCCTTTATGATTCAAATAGTGGAGATTTTTCTACCGATGCTTCTGTTATCTCATTTAACTCAAATAATGCTTTAACGATTCGTGACCCAAAAACAGACTTCTTTAAAACTTTAGATAAGATGATAACAGCTGTCGAAGAACATAAGTTATATCCAGATAGCCAAGAGGGTGATGTTAGAAGTGTAGGTATGGAAAATGCAATAGCTATGCTAGATGATTTGATGGAACATGTGGGCAGGTCTCACTCTATGGTTGGCGCTCAGTCAAACTCTTTGACTCACTCTTTAGAGAGAACGCAAATCCTTGAGATAAGCACAATGACTCTTCGTTCGTCAGTTTTAGACACTGATTTAGCCGAAGCCTCTTTAAGATTAACACAATTAACACTAAACCATGAAGCTATGCTCTATACGGTTGATAAAGTTTCAAAACTAAGTTTAGTTAATTATTTATAGATTATATTGCAAAATGCCAAAAAATTCCGACTCTGGAACATTTTTGGCTATACTTCATTTATAAAACATATCATATTTTTTAAGGTCATAATTTGAAAGAAAGCATTTTTATTATAGTTTTTGGGGTATTTATTTACCTTGGTGTTGCAACTATTTTAGGCGATAGTGGGATTATTGGTAGTTATGGCACTTCGTTTGCCCTATATAACCATAAATATTTCGGTTATATATCTTATGTTTATCTGTTGCTGCTTTTAGTTCCTCTTTATATTTTTTATAAACGAACTCTTTTTGATTTTCGTAGAGTTGAGATTACGGTAGCTTCTGTTCTTTTGCTTTTTGCTTCACTTCTGTTTCAAGCTTTGCTTATTCAAAATGAATCAAGAGGAGAGATAGGAGGAAATTTTGTAGATTTTCTGACTCCTTATATAGGGGTATTTGGACTTTGGGTCTTTTGGGCTATGATAACTCTTCTTGGTCTTCTTATCTTTTTAGAAAAAAGTGTAGATGAATTAATATCTATTTTTTCAAACCTTTTAAAAAGCAAAGTTCCACATGCCAAAGAGATTTCACATGCCAAAGAGAGTGAGGTCGTTTTTGAAGAGGAGATTGATAAACCGACCTACTTAAGAAAAGAAGAGAATGAAGTCAGTGAGGTTGTAGAGAGTTCTTGGCATGTGAAAAAAGAGCCTGAAATGATACCTATAGAGTTTCCTAATGGGGAAGAGATTTCACAAGTCAAAGAAGTTTCAGATGCTAAAGAATCAGTACACAATATCTTGGAGTTGGCTTCAAAAGTAAAAGAACAGAAAAATGCAGTAATAGTTGAAGAGTTAGAAGAAAATGCAAAACTGTTAGAGAGTATAGAGAAAGGAAAAGTAGATAAACCGAAAAACTTCACTCTTCCATCTGTTAAATTTTTAAAAGAGATAAAATCTACTGCACATACGGTAGATGAGAGTGAACTTGACGATAAGATACGCTATCTTATAGAAAAATTGGCTCATTTTAAGATAGATGGCGATGTAGTTAGAACCTATGCCGGACCAGTTGTTTCAACTTTTGAGTTTAAACCGGCTGCGAATGTAAAAGTAAGTAAAATTTTAAATCTACAAGATGATTTAGCTATGGCATTAAGCGCTGAAACTATTCGTATTCAAGCACCAATTCCGGGAAAAGATGTTGTCGGTATTGAGATTCCAAATGACACAGTAGATACTATCTATCTTAGAGAACTTTTAGATTCTAAACTCTTTAAAAATTCATCATCACCTCTTACTATTGCTTTAGGAAAAGATATAGTCGGAAAGCCTTTTGTTACTGACCTTAAAAAACTTCCACATCTGCTTATAGCAGGAACTACGGGAAGTGGAAAAAGTGTTGGTATAAATGCGATGATACTCTCACTTCTTTATAAAAATTCACCTGATCAACTTAGACTTCTGATGATAGACCCTAAAATGTTAGAGTTTTCAATCTACAATGACATTCCTCATCTTCTTACTCCCGTTATTACAAAACCAAAACAGGCTATAGTGGCTCTTCATAATATGGTTTTGGAAATGGAACGCCGTTATGAACTTATGGCTGAGACAAGAACAAAAAACATAGAAAACTATAATGAAAAAGTAAAAAAAGAGGGAGGAGAACACTTTCCTTATATCGTTGTGATTATAGATGAGTTGGCTGATCTTATGATGACAAGTGGAAAAGAGGTTGAACACTCTATAGCAAGACTTGCACAGATGGCAAGAGCATCTGGGATACACTTAGTTGTAGCGACTCAAAGACCATCAGTAGATGTTGTAACAGGACTTATAAAAGCAAACTTACCATCTCGTATATCTTATAGAGTAGGACAAAAGGTCGATAGTAAAATCATACTTGACCAGATGGGAGCAGAATCACTTTTAGGTCGTGGTGATATGCTTTTTACTCCACCGGGTGCAACTGGATTAGTTAGACTTCACGCTCCATGGAGTACGGAAAAAGAGATAGAAGATATTGTGGAATTTATAAAGTCTCAAAGAGAACCAAACTATGATAAGAGTTTTTTAGTCGAGGAAAATGAAGATATAAGTTCTGGAACTAGAGATAGCTATGAAGAGTTAGACCCTCTTTACAAAGATGCTAAAAATATCATAATTACAGATAGAAAAACATCTATCTCGTATCTGCAAAGAAAACTACAGATAGGCTATAACCGTTCGGCTAGAGTGATAGAACAGTTAGAAGCTGAAGGTGTTTTATCTGCTCCAAATGCTAAAGGTATTCGTGAGATTTTGTAATAGAGTTTAACAAGTTAGAGAATGAATGGAATATAAATCTTAGAAAATGTTACCATTCTATACAGCTATAAAATAAAAAGCAATTTTTGTGTTTATATAGGTAACACTTCTGAAATCAACTACATATCTTTAGTTATAATTTACAAAATTTAAATTATAGGAAATATAAATGGGAATCGTTGAAGAATATCAGGAACATATCGCTCAAAGAGAGGCGTTAGGTGTACCTCCATTACCACTATCAGCTCATCAAACAGCAGAAGTTATAGAGTTTCTTAAAACTGAGTTTTCGGAGTATCATTTAGATCTTCTGGCAAATCGTGTACCACCAGGTGTTGATGATGCAGCTTATGTAAAAGCTGCATTTTTAAGTGAACTTGCATTAGAAGAACATCATATGACTACAATTGCACCTCAAAAAGCTGTTGAAATGTTAGGTGCTATGCTTGGTGGTTATAATGTTAAGCCACTGGTTAATTGCCTATCTTCTAAAAATAGTGCTGTTGTTGAAGCTGCAGTAAAAGCACTTTCTCATACACTTCTTGTATATGATGCATTTAATGATGTTGAAGAACTTCATAAGGCTGGGAATGTTGCTGCAACTGAAGTTATGACTTCTTGGGCAAATGCTGATTGGTTTACATCTAAGCCGGAACTTGCAGAAAAAATTACTGTTTCTGTATTTAAAGTAGAGGGTGAAACAAATACTGATGATCTTTCTCCGGCATCTGAAGCTTTTACTCGTTCTGATATTCCTCTACATGCTAACTCTATGTTGGGTGCTAAGATGGATACTCCACTTGAAGATATAGCTAAACTTAAAGAGTTGGGTCATCCTGTTGCTTATGTTGGCGATGTTGTTGGTACTGGTTCTTCAAGAAAATCAGGTATCAACTCTGTTCAATGGCATATGGGGGAGGATATTCCCGGTGTTCCTAACAAGCGTACAGGTGGTGTTGTTTTAGGTTCAACTATCGCTCCGATCTTCTTTGCAACTTCTGAAGATTCTGGTGCATTACCATTAGAACTTGATGTTTCAAATATGGACACTGGTGATGTTATTGAGATCTATCCATTTAAAGGTGAGGCTTATAAAGATGGTAAGTCTATCGCGACTTTTAAACTTAATCCAAATACTCTTCCTGATGAAGTTCGTGCAGGTGGTCGTATTCCATTAATCATTGGTCGTGGTTTAACTTCTAAAGCTAGAGGTGTTCTTGGTTTAGGTGTATCTGATGCTTTTTTAACTGCTGAGCAACCTGCTGATAATGGTAAAGGTTTTACTCTAGCACAAAAAATGATAGGTAAAGCTTCTGGTTTAGATGGTGTTCGTCCAGGTATGTATGTAGAGCCTGAAATGAGCAGTGTTGGTTCTCAAGATACGACAGGTCCAATGACAAGAGATGAGATTAAAGAACTTGCAGCACTTGGTTTCAATGCTGATTTAGTTATGCAATCTTTCTGTCATACAGCTGCATATCCAAAACCGTCTGATGTAACTATGCATCATACACTTCCAGACTTTATCTCTAATCGTTCTGGTGTTGCACTTCGCCCAGGTGATGGAGTTATTCACTCATGGTTAAACAGAATGGTTCTTCCAGATACAGTCGGTACTGGTGCAGATAGTCATACTCGTTTTCCAATCGGTATCTCTTTTCCTGGTGGTTCTGGAATCGTTGCATTTGCCGGTGTTACCGGTTCTATGCCTCTGACTATGCCAGAATCTGTACTTGTTAGATTTAGTGGAACTATGCAACCGGGTATCACTCTTCGTGACCTTGTAAATGCTATCCCACATAAAGCTATCAAAGAAGGACTTTTAACAGTTGAGAAAAAAGGTAAGAAAAATATCTTTGCCGGTCGTATTTTAGAGATAGAAGGTTTACCTGATTTAAAAGCTGAACAAGCATTTGAACTTTCTGATGCATCTGCTGAACGCTCTGCTGCGGCTTGTACCGTTAAACTCAATAAAGAACCGGTAATTGAGTACCTAAAATCAAATATGGTACTTTTAGACCAAATGATTGAATCTGGTTATGAAGATCACAGAACACTTCGTCGCCGTATTATAAAAATGGAAGAGTGGTTGGAAAAACCGGAACTTATGGAGGCAGATAGTGATGCAGAATATGCAGCAGTTCTTGAAATTAATCTTGATGAAATCAGAGAACCGATTTTAGCTTGTCCTAATGATCCAGATGATGTTGCAACTTTAACAGAGATTTTAGCATCTGATAGACCTTCTAAAATTGATGAAGTATTTGTTGGTTCATGTATGACAAATATCGGTCACTATCGTGCTTTAGGTGAAGTTCTAAGAGGTGAAGGTGCTGTTCCAACTAGATTGTGGGTATGTCCTCCAACAAAAATGGATGAAAAACAACTTATAGAAGATGGTTATTACTCTGTATTTGGAACTGCTGGAGCTAGAACAGAGATCCCAGGTTGTTCTTTATGTATGGGTAACCAAGCTAGAGTTGGTGATGGTGCAGTTGTTTTTTCAACTTCAACTAGAAACTTTGACAACCGTTTAGGTACTGATACAAGAGTTTACTTAGGTTCAGCAGAACTTGCAGCCGTATGTGCAATGCTAGGTCGCCTACCAACTGCAGCTGAGTATCAAGAAAAAACTCAAAAAATTGTAGGTAAAGAAGCAGATATTTATAAATATCTTAACTTCAACCTTATAGAAGATTACAAGTTATAAGTTTATAATCTTCCTCTCCACCTTTTTTCAAGGTGGAACAGATAACTACCTAATTTTGCGAATAAACACAACCTTAAGATAATCACCTTCTTTAAACTTATCCATAACTCTGAAATCTTTTGGCAAAGAGAAACTCTCTTCTACTTTATACTTCCCTTTTAACTCCTTAAATGCCCTGAATATAAAATCTCTAAAGGTCATCATGCCAAAGTTTGCATAGTTCGTGGAAGCAACTATAACGCCACCTCTGTTTGTTATCTGTATAGCCTCTTTTAAAAGTTTTACATAGTCTTTTGAGACACTAAAAGTGTGTTTTTTTGATCTTGCAAAACTAGGTGGGTCAAGAACCACTAAGTCAAATGTCATCTTTTTTCTCACTGCATATTTGAAGTAGTTAAAAACATCTTCCACTATAATATCTTGAGCATTCAGATCAATGTTATTTATTTTAAATTGCTCCTCTGTTTTACTACGGCTTCTGTTTGCCAAATCAACACTTGTAGTTTTTGTTGCACCACCAAGAGCTGCAAAAACTGAAAATGCTCCTGTGTAGGAGAAAGTATTTAGAACTGTTTTGTCTTTTGCATATTTATCACGAATCGTTTTTCTTACATCTCTTTGGTCTAAAAACACGCCCACCATTGCACCATCATCTAAATATATTGCAAATTTTTCTCCATTTTCTTTTACTATGAAAGGTGCTTGGGCTTTAGTTCCACAGATAAAATCGTCTGCATCATCAAGATATTTTCCCTTAGAGTCAAATCTCTTTTTTTGATATATACCTTTGTAGTTAACACTGCTTTTAAGTGCTTCTACAATCTCTTTTTTAAATTCATATATTCCTAAGCTATACCAAGTTAGCAGATAAAATCCATCAAAATAGTCTATAGTTAAACCACCGACTCCATCTCCCTCACTATTAAAGAGTCTAAAAGCAGTAGTGTTTTCATCTTTATAAAAATCTTCTCTATATTTTATTGCAGATTTTATTTTTTTTATAAAATAATTTGTATCTATTTTTTCATCTGCTTTAGATGAGAGTACCCAACCATAGCCTTTGTTTTGTACTCCATGGTAGCCTTTTGCGATAAATTTCTTTTTTTGATTTAACAGATTTAGTATTAGACCCTCTTTAGTAACCCTATCCCAGTTAACAACAGACTCTTTTGAAATTAGAGGGTATCCATCTTGATACTTTTGAATATATTCCGGTTTTATGGTTAAATCTATCTCACTATTCATTTTTATCCTTTGTATAGAATTATAGTATAATATTTTATCAATAATTTTATAGGGAGTAGCAATGGCAGAATTAAAAGAACTTATCCCATTTACAAGTAAATTATCACTTCTTTATATAGATGAAGACCAAGAGTTATTGGGTGGTATAGCAGCTGTTTTAAAGAAAATTTTCTACAGAGTTGATGATGCCAGTGATGCAACTATTGGTATAAGTTATGCAAAGCTAAACAGTTATGACCTTGTTATTATAGATTCTACATCATCTGTTATGAGTGTTAATCAACTAATTAAAAATATAAAATCAATCAATCAACATCAAAATATAATTATAAGCACAAAAGATATTAGTTCCCAAGAAGAGTTAGAAGCGTATCAGTTGGGCATAAGCACTGTTATTAAAAAACCTTTTAATGCATCTTCTTTGTTAGATAAAATTTTGTTTGTAGCATCAAAACTACTTAATGATAGAAGTTATTTAGAAGCAGATATGAAAAAGTTAAATGATGATCTGCTTTATGAGAGAAAACGCATAGGTCGTTTTATGCTAAGTGAGAAAAAATTTAGTGATAAGATAAAACTTTATGAAGATAATATACATATAAATAGAAATATTTATGAATTAACAAGACTGCCGAGTAAATATGCTTTGCAAACTGAGTTAAATGGAACTTTACAAACTCTTTTATATATAAATATTGATCATTTTGATTTTATAAACAGTGTTT
Source organism: Campylobacterota bacterium (assembly GCA_034717415.1). GTDB lineage: Bacteria > Campylobacterota > Campylobacteria > Campylobacterales > Sulfurimonadaceae > Sulfurimonas. The sequence goes on from JAYELK010000078.1 coordinate 9,507, forward strand.
ATGGCATGGGTAAAGCAAATAAACTTTTAAAAGAGTGTGCAAAAAGATTAAATCTGTTTTTACCTAAAAATGCAGAACTTTTTCATATAACAGCAGATGAATTTGTGATTTTAATAGATGAGCCATCTATAGATCAAGATACTCTTTTGGCTAATCAAATACAAGCTCTCTTTAAAGAAGCTCCACTGGAGTTTGATGAGTATTCTCATTTTTTAATATTTTCTATTGGTATAGCTAGAGGAGAGGGTAAGAAACTCTTTATAAATGCAAAATCTGCTTCTAAAGAGTCAAGATATTTTGGTGGGGATCAAGCCACTATATATAATGCTTCATCAGACTATATGAAAGAGCAAAAAGAGAATCGATACTGGGTAAAAGTTCTTAAAAAAGCTTTTGATGATGATAGAATTATAACCTTTTATCAACCCATAATAAATCATGCAAATCCAAGCGTAAAGCATTACGAAGTACTTTGTAGACTTTTAGATGATAATGGTAAATTAGTTGACGCTACTAAGTTTATAAGCAGTGCAAAGCTTGTTGGTTTGATAACACAAATCAGTAAAACAGTGATAGATAAAACTTTTAAGCTGTTTAAAGATAATGATTATAATTTCTCTATAAATATTAGCATCTATGATTTGCATGAAGAGTACTTAGTGAAGTTTTTAGAGTATAAATGCCAAAGATATGGCATATCTAGCGATAGAGTATATCTTGAACTTGTAGAAGATATAATAATTTCAAAAACCAAGATGATAGATAAGCAGATCTTGGATTTAAAAGATAGAGGCTTTCATGTAGTTATAGATGATTTTGGTCCAGATAAGTTTGCCTTTAGCAGAATGTTTGATCTTAAGGCTGATCTCATAAAAATTGACGGTAGTTTTATAAAGGAACTTAGTAATAGCAATAGTTCATATAAAGTTATAGTTAAAAGTATAGTTGATTTTGCTAAAAAAAGTGGTATAAAAACTATTGCTGAGCATGTAGAGAGCATAGAAGTTTATGAAATGGTAAAAGAGTTGGGGATAGATTACTCACAAGGATATCTGCTTGGAAGACCATCGAGAAAATTAAACTAAAGAAAGATATGATTTAATCTCTGATAATATCATATTCATTAGGTATGATTGGTTGAAATATTTTCATATCAATTTTTCTGTTTTGCTTTTGATTTTCAAAAATAATCTCTACACTGTTTTCAAATTCATCTATATATGATATTGATTTTATAGTGTTGTTTTGCGTAATTATAGTAAATTTTGTCTCTTTATATAGTGCTAAAAATTTGTTTTTTTCTATCTCTTTAGCATTTTGAATCATTTTGAAAAAGTCAAGATTGAAATCCACTTCTCTAATAATTACCTGTTCTATCTCTGGCTCTATAACTGTGACACTGTAGCTATTTACGAAAATATCTTTTTTAATTGGTTTAGTATAATTCCATATGGCATTTTGTGGTTTCGATGCCACTATATGCCCACTATAGGTCAAAACCTTCTCTTTTTCATCAGTTATGCTTTGTTTGAAATCAGCCTCAAATGAGTTCAGTTCATTTAATGAAGCAAAACTTAGTGTAAAAAATATTATCAGTAAAAATATATGTTTCATCTTCTTCCTTATGGTAGAAATTATATCAAATAGGCTGTTTACATATTAGATAATATTAAATTATTAGAAAATCATTTTTAAATTTATGCAAATTATTATATATACTATGATAAAATAAGAACAATTTCAATGACACTATATAGTAAATTATATAGTGTTTTATATAAGGTTTGGGATGCTACAAGCGTTAATGGGTAAGATATTTGGTACTTCAAATGATCGAGAATTAAAAAAGTATGAAAAAAGAGTTAAAAATATAAATACTCTTGAGAGTAAGTATGAGTCTCTAAGTGATGATGAGTTAAAAGCAGAGTTTTCAGAGTTAAGAAAGAGTGTTTTAGATGAAGAAAAAACACTGGATGAAGCTTTGAACGACTCCTTTGCAATTACGAGAGAAGCAAGTAAAAGAGTTTTAGGTATGAGACATTTTGATGTGCAACTTATCGGTGGTATAGTTTTACATGAAGGTAGAATCGCTGAGATGAAGACAGGTGAGGGTAAAACACTTGTTGCAACTTTGGCTATTGTTCTAAATGCTATGACAGGTAAAGGTGTTCACCTTGTTACCGTAAATGATTATCTTGCCTCAAGAGATGCATCTGAAATGGGAGTTTTATATAACTTTTTAGGTTTTTCAGTTGGTACTGTACTTGAAGACATGAATGATCCAGTAGCAAAAAATGCAGCCTATGAAGCTGATATAACTTATGGAACAAATAATGAATTTGGTTTTGATTATTTAAGAGATAATATGAGTTACTCTAAGGAGCAGATGGCTCAAAAAAATCATAACTTTGTTATCGTAGATGAAGTGGATTCTATTTTAATAGATGAAGCAAGAACACCTCTTATTATTTCTGGTCCAACCAATAGAAATATGCAAAATTATGCAGATGCTAATGCTTTAGTTCTGAAGTTAGTTAGGGATGAACATTTTACCGTAGATGAGAAAGACAAGGTTGTTCTTATTACAGAAGAGGGTATTACAAAAGCTGAAGAGTTGTTTGGTGTAGATAATCTTTATAGTGCAGAAAATGCTTCACTTCCACATGCACTAGACCAAGCACTAAAAGCAAACTATCTTTTTGAAAAAGATGTTGATTATGTTATAAATGATGGAGAAGTTGTAATTGTTGATGAGTTTACGGGTCGTCTTAGTGAGGGTCGTCGTTTTTCTGAGGGACTTCATCAAGCTCTTGAAGCTAAAGAGAAAGTAGAGATTAAAGAAGAGACGCAAACTCTAGCAGATATTACTTTTCAAAATTACTTTAGAATGTATGATAAGTTAGCAGGTATGACGGGTACGGCTGAAACTGAAGCAACAGAATTTGCTCAAATCTATTCTCTTGATGTTGTTTCTATACCTACAAATATTCCGATTACTAGAGCAGATTTAAATGACCTTATCTATAAAACAGAGGGTGAAAAATTTGACGCTGTGATAAGTACGATTAAAAAATTATCAAAAACAGGTCAGCCTGTTCTGATTGGTACAGCTTCCATTGAAAAGTCTGAACTTTTACATGAAGTTCTTAAAAGAGAGAAGATAGCACACACTGTTTTAAATGCTAAAAATCACGAGCAAGAGGGTGAGATTATTAAATCTGCCGGTGCTAAAGGTGCTGTTACTATTGCTACAAATATGGCAGGTCGTGGTGTTGATATTAAAGTAAATGATGAAGTTAAGGCTCTTGGTGGTCTCTATATAGTTGGTACTGAGAGACATGAAAACCGTCGTATAGATAATCAGCTTCGTGGGCGTTCTGGTCGTCAAGGTGACGCAGGTACTACTCAATTTTACCTATCTTTAGAAGACAACCTTCTCCGTATTTTCGGTTCTGATAAGATTAAGTCTATTATGGAACGCTTAGGTGTTGAAGATGGGGAGTATATAGAGTCTAAAATGGTTACTCGTGCAGTTGAAAAAGCTCAGAAAAAAGTTGAAAACATGCACTATGAAGGTCGTAAGCAGATTGTTGAGTATGATGATGTGGCAAATGAGCAGAGAAAAATTGTATATAGATTTAGAAATCAAGTTTTAGACTTAGAGTTTGATATTGGAGCCAAGATAGATGATATTAGAGTGGAATATGTCCAGCATATACTAAATATATCTGATATTTTTGATGGTGGAGCAAGAGAAGATTTTAATCTTAAGAAAGTAACAGAACTTCTAAAAGAAGAACTCAATCTTGATTTAGAGTTAGCGCAGTTAGAATCACTGGAGTATGATGAATTAATAGAAACTATGGTTGATTTTATTAAAAAATCACATGATGAGAAGATGAGTGTTCTTGAAGAAGAAGTTCGTAGTGAAGTAGAGAGAGAGTTGTCTCTTAAAGAGTTGGATAGTGCTTGGAGAGAACATCTATATGCCATGGATAGTATGAAAACTGGTATTAGACTTCGTGCATACAATCAAAAAGATCCTTTAGTTGAATACAAAAAAGAGAGTTTCAATCTTTTTGGCGAACTTATTAATGATATTAAATTTAACACTATTAAAACTCTTCAAATTATTCAGTTTAAAATGGAATCTCCAGAAGATGAAGCTAAAAGAATGGCAGAGCAGATAGAGATGCAAAGAAAGCTTGATGAAGCTGCAATGCAACTGAATCTTTCAAGCAGTGGTGATATAGATGCAGTTTCTAGTAAAAAGATAGCTAGAAACGACCCTTGTCCATGTGGAAGTGGGAAAAAATATAAACAATGTTGTGGGAAAAGTGGTCCCAAAAAAGGTGTTTTTGCTTCTTGAAAACATCAATAGTTCCATATTTAGTAAAGAGATTTTTACGCTTTGACAATGATCAGCCATTTATATTTTTATCTGCTCTTCTTGCATTTATAGGTATCTCTTTGGGTGTTATGGTGCTTCTAATTGCGATGGCTCTTATGAATGGCTTCGATAAGGAGTTTAAAAAGAAACTTACTGTTATGAACTATCCTTTAACTGTTATTCCAAAGTTTTATGGAGCAGTTAATGAAGATTTGCTTATAGAGTTAGAAAGTAAATTTCCTTCTCTTATCTTTAGTCCATTCGTTCAATCAGCTATAATGGCCAGAAGTGGAACAAAACTTGAGGGTGGCTATATCTTTGGAGTAAACTTTAAAGATGAAGCTAGAGTAAACAGTGTTTTAGCCCAAGCGATTAATAATACAACTTTTAAAAAGTTTGACATACTTATAGGTAAGTCTTTAAAAGATGAGTTTAATCTATATATTGACGACAGGTTGATGTATATTTTTACTCATGTTGAGCCTGGTGGTTTCTCTATTACACCCAAAATCAAAAGATTTAAAATTAGGTCTATCTTCGATTCCGGACTTTCTGCTTATGATAAGGCTTACAGTTATACAACACTAGAATCAATGCAGACAATGCTTCATCTTCCACATAATCAATATGACGGCATACATATATTTTCAGAAAATCCACATGCCGATATAGTGAAAATCAAAGAAGAGTTGCCTGTTAGTGTAACGATTAAGGGTTGGTGGGAAGATAATGTTAATTTTTTTGCAGCCTTAGAGTTGGAAAAAGTCTCACTTTTTTTAGTTCTTATGCTTATCATTTTGATAGCAGCTATAAATATTATATCTTCACTTCTGATGACTGTTATGAATAGAAGAGCTGAAATAGCCCTTCTTCTATCTCTTGGAGCTACAACTCTGGAGATAAAAAAAGTTTTTTTATATCTTGGTATTGTTATTGGTGTTAGTGGTATTTTAGCAGGTGTAGTCTTTGGCATGAGTGGTTTATGGGTACTTAGCACTTTTGATATAGTCTCTCTGCCAAAAGATGTTTACCCGACAACAACACTACCTCTTGATTTAAGTATTAAAGATTTTATAATGATTGTAGTCGGTGCATTTGTAATTGTTATTGCTTCGGCATATTATCCGGCAAAAAAAGCAAGTGAAGTGGATATATTAACTGTATTGAGGAATGAATAACTTACTTATCTTTATCATTGCTAAATAGTTGAAATGGAAGAGTAAAAGTTCTTTTTATAATATTTAGAGGTGCAACAATTATATCTTTTGCAATGAGCGTATTTACATCAGGATCATCTAAGGCACCGGTAACACTTAGTGAAGTAGAAACGGTATCTTTACCTAGTAAAATATATCCTACAAGAGGTATTTTTGCAACACTGCTACCTAAGTCACTTTTTAGATTTAGTTGCAAGTCTATATCATTTCTTTGAAAGCTTGCCTTACCGTAACCTACTATATCAATCTCTTCAGAGTTAAGAGAGATGTCACTAATGTCGATAGTGTCATCTTTTGAGTGAAAATTCATATATGCCCGTTTCACTCTTAAGCCATCTTTACTATATCCAGGTAATGAGAATGTTACTAAAGATGGTACAGTATTTATAAAAGCAAGGATGTTATTTAAGATTTTATAATCTATAATAGTTGTGTTTTTTATATGAAATATTCCGTCATACTCTTTTGTTGTTCCATCTATAGAAAAAACCAACTCTCCATCTTTAAAGTCTGAAAGAGCAAACAGACTGTCCATAAAATCATCACCAAACTTTTCTCCATATAGATGAAAATTGTAGTTTTCAAATTTAAAACCGGCATTACCTTTTTTATGGATAAGTTGTGCTGTTGTTATATTGTTAAAATATTGTAACTCTATGGTATCAGATATGATATGTCTATTTTTACTGATCCATAAGTAAGAATTTTTTAAATTTAACATAACGCTTTTATTTTTTGTAGAGTTTTGCGTAGAATTTTTATCATTAAAGAAATCTAATATAGCATTTATATTTACTCCTACTTCTTTGGCATCAACTTTCAGACTTTTATCAATCTCTATATCTATGGAATTATTAATATTTAAAAAAACGCCTCCTGTTTTGTTATCTATCTTACCATTAATTATGTAGTTTTCAACAGGTTTGTTATTGGTGACAAGTAGTTTATATGGATATTTTATATTTGATAAAATTTTCATATCACTATCTTTTATATTTTTGTAGATAGTTAAATTACCACTGTTTAGACGATACTCTTTTAGTTTTTTAGACTGTTGTGCCAATTTTTCAAGAGAATTAAATCTTAATTTCCATCCCTTATTTTCTTGTGTATAGTCCATGTCAAGCTCTTTTATAGTGAGCATTGTCTCTTTATCATTGAGATTTATAACTAAATGTAAATTTTCCTTCTCTGTAATATACTCTTTTAACTCGTTGTGTCTGATTTTTAAATTTTTTAGGTTGATTGAACCCTTTTTTATAGCACTGTTATAAAATCCGTTTATTTCTGTATTGGCAATGTTTTGGAGATTGAAATTTGCTTTGTGTAAAAATATATTTTCATTTTCTATATTAATAGATAGATTACTAATTATTGATTCAAAATCATCAATATTAATTCTAACTTCATCAACTGATTTTATATTTAGCTTTTTATTTTCATAGAGTAGTTTTAGTGCTGTGTTTGACTGTGTTAGTTCAAGATTTTCAAATGAAAGTTTAAGTAGATCAATATTCAGATCGACTCTGTTTGGTTTTAATGAGGTCATACCAGAGATATAGGCAGATGCACGATTAGGTATTTTTACCAGTGTTGTAGGTATTTTTGCAGTAAGTTTATCTAAATTAAACGGTACTTTGAGTCTATCTATCTCTATAGCTTGTTCTTGGAAGTTCCATGTAGAAGGGTCAATATCTATGGTGTCTTGTTTTGGTGATATATGGTATGAAATATTTAAATCTTTTTGATTTGCTAAAATGAGTCCTGTCTCTTTGAACGAAATATCTTTAACTTTAAAGTCTATATCTCCTATCTTATTTTTAGCATCAAAGGTTACATTAACTTTCGCAGTTGCTATATCCTGATATTTTGCTAACATATTTTCTATTTTCACATCAAAATTATTTAGTGTTATATATGCATCAAATATATCTATATCTAAACCAAGATAGTTAAAATTTGCTTCTTTAGTGAAAAAATTACCTTTTGCTTGAACATCTATAGTCATTAGATTTACCGTAAGTTTTAAGTTTGTATCTACTGTTCCACTATTTTGTAAAAAAGGAAGCTTAATCTCATATCTATTGAGCAGTCCAAGCAGATCTTGATTGACTTTGCCTTCAAAGAGGAGATAGAGTGTTAGTAGTTCTTCCTTAGTTGTAAAGTCTATTTTTAACCAACTTTTATCCATGAAAAACCCATAAGTATATGCCTTATGTGGTCGTATATATAAAACACCTTCTCTGAATTCTATGGCAGTATTTTTGGTGTGTATGGCATCTAGTGCTTGGTCATATGTGTAGTGAAGTTTGTTAAGGGTTGCATCTGCATAGAAGTTTTTATAGGCTTGGCCTAAGTTTTTATAATCCATCCAGCCATAAGCAGCGTTTAGTGAGAGATCAGACATCTTTATGGCATCTACAATCCAGTATCTGACACGAGGATCAAGATTGAAAATATCTACGGTATGTGTTATGCTTTTTATATCTTTTAGTGAATTTACTCTATAGAAGAGTCTGTCTCTGTTTGCGTTTAGTAATATATTTAGAAAAACTTCATTGTTTATATTTGCATTTAGTGAGGATGTTAACTCTAAATTATAGGCATCAAAGATTATATTACCACTAAGATCTATCTTCTTTTTAAAGTCATGAAATTCATCTATTTTTATATTTAGCAGTTTTGATTCAAAAAAGAGTGAACTTTTAAGTGAAAAGTTTGGAGAAAGAGCTTTGATAAAACCATTTTTACCATCAATATATTTGAATGAAGCAGAGATCTCATTAAAAGTTATTTTATTGATAATAACCTGTTCAAACCAGTTGTCAAATAGAACCAACTCTTTAAAAATTTTATTTATCTCTTTGTAGTCAATAGCGGTGTTGTTACTCTTTTTTTTTATTATCTTAGTCTCATCAACTGTTATACTTAACTTTTCATTCCATTTAATGTATAATTTCTTGATTTTAAGATTTGGAAGCGATATATTATCTATATAAATTCCATTTTGCAGAAGTACAAAGATAACAGAGAGTGTTAAAAATATGAATGATAAAAAACTAACTATAACAAAGTATATTTTTGAAATCGTGCTGATTACTATTTTATCGTTCATGTACTACCTAAATAAGCCTATAGATACCTCCAAAGTACTATATATACCTCAGGGTTCAATAAATAAAATTATAGCACAAATGAACAGAAATAATTACGATGTTTGTAAACTTGATTCTCTTCTTTTAAGAGTGCTTGGTTCTCCTCAAAGTGGTTGGATAAATATTGGTTCAACTCGAAGCACAAAAGCAGATTTTTTATATAAACTGACAACTGCAAAAGCAGCGCTTCAAAATGTAACACTTATCCCAGGAGAGACAACGCATATATTTTTAAATCAATTGTCAGAGACTCTTAATTTAGATAGAAAAAAATTACAACAAGAGTATGAGTTACAGACTACTCAAAAAGAGGGTGCTTTTGTCCCTAATACCTATAGATTGCCTATTGGAATAACAGAGAAAAAGTTAATTAAAATTTTACTAGATAGATCATTAACCCAGATGAAAAATCTTTCTATAAAACTTTTTGCAACATTTAATGAAAAAAAATGGTTTCATTTCGTAGCAATTGCATCTGTTATACAAAAGGAATCAGCAGATATTTCAGAGATGCCTATCGTTAGTTCGGTAATATATAATAGGATTAAAAAAGGTATGCTTCTTCAAATGGATGGTACACTAAACTATGGCAAATATTCTCATGTTAAAGTAACACAAAAGCGTATCAGAAATGATAATAGTGTGTTTAATACCTATAAACACAAAGGTGTTCCATCCATACCAGTTTGTATTGTAAGCTTTGACGCTATTAGAGCAGCCGTTTTTCCTGCTAAGACCTCTTACCTTTATTTTATGAAAAACAGAAGTGGTAAACACGATTTCACAAGTAACTATTCTACACATTTACGCAATATTAAGGGTGCTACCAAATGAAACAAAAGCTAAACTTACCTAAATGGTTTGGATAGCCTAATCAAATATTACCTATCTTAGTGCTATTATTGATTTGTAAATTTTTATGGGGTGAAAGCTACTGTAAAAATCAAATATTAAGATGAGGATACACAATGTCAAAAATTATTTGGTCAAAAATTGATGAAGCTCCGGCTTTAGCAACTTATTCATTATTACCTATCGTAAATGCTTTTACTAAAGCAGCGGGCGTAGAGGTAGTTGTTAGTGATATTTCACTAGCTGGTAGAGTTTTAGCAGCTATGGGTCTTGCAGAAGATGAGCTTTCAAAACTAGGTGAAGTTGTTCTTCAAGAAGATGGAAATATCATTAAACTTCCAAATATTTCTGCTTCTGTTGGTCAGTTAAAAGATTGTATCGCAGAACTTCAAGCTCAGGGTAACGATATTCCTAATTATCCTGAAAATCCAGCAAATGATGCTGAGAAAGCTATACAAGCTAAATATTCTACTTGTTTAGGTTCAGCTGTTAACCCTGTTCTTCGTGAAGGTAACTCTGATCGTCGTGCTGCTGCAGCAGTTAAGAAGTTCGCTCAAAATAACCCACATAAACTTCGTGCATTCCCAGAAAATCCTAAATCATATGTTGCACATATGGAAGGTAATGGGGACTTTTTTGGTAATGAGAAATCAGTTACTGTTGCTTCAGCACAAAAAGTTACTATCGCACTTAATGGTAAAGAGTTAACTTCAATTGACGCTCTTGATGGTGAGATTCTTGATGGTACATATATGTCAATTGCCGCACTTAATACTTTTTATGCAAAAACTATTGAAGATGCAAAAACAAACGATGTTTTATGGTCACTGCACCTTAAAGCTACAATGATGAAAATCTCTGACCCTATTATGTTTGGTTATGGCTTTAAAGCATTCTTCAAAGATGTATTTGCTAAATATGCAGATACATTTGCAGAGTTAAATGTTGCACCAAATCAAGGTATGTCAGATTTAGAGAAGAAAATCGCTGGTCACGCACAAGAGGCTGAAATCAAAGCTGCTTTCTTAGCTGCATTAGAGTCTGACGCTCCTAAGCTTGCTATGGTTGATTCTGATAAAGGTACAACTAACTTCAACGCTTCAAATGATGTAATTATTGATGCTTCTATGCCTGTTGTTGTTCGTGAAGGTGGTAAACAATGGGATAGAACTGGTGCTGCTGTAGAGTGTGTTGCTGTTATTCCTGATTCTACTTACGGAATGTTCCATGCTGAAATGGTAGCTGATTGTGTTAAAAATGGTCAGTACGATGTTTCAACTATGGGTACTATGCAAAATATCGGTCTTATGGCTCAAAAAGCTGAAGAGTACGGTTCTCACCCGACAACTTTCGAACTAGCTGAAGCTGGTACGGTTACTGTTACAGGTGCTGATGATGGTGTTCTTATGAGTTTTGAATGTGAAGCTGGTGATATCTGGAGAATGTCTCGTACTAAAGATATTCCAATCAAAGACTGGGTTCGCTTAACAGTTGAAAGAACTGCTATTGAAAAAGTTCCTGCTATTTTCTGGCTAGATGAAAATCGTGCACACGATGTTCAAGTTAAGAAAAAAGTTGATGCATATCTTAAAGGTTTTGATACAACTGGTTTGGATATTCAATTTATGAATGTAACTAACGCAACTCGTTTTACAAATGCTCGTGTTAGAGAAGGTAAGATGACTATCGCTGTAACTGGCAATGTTCTTCGTGACCACTTAACTGATATGTATCCAATTTTAGAGCTTGGAACATCTGCAAAAATGCTTTCAATCGTTCCTTTATTAGCTGGTGGTGGTCTATATGAGACTGGTGCTGGTGGATCTGCTCCTAAGCATGTTGATCAGTTCTTAGCTGAGGGTCACCTTCGTTGGGATTCTTTAGGTGAAATTTTAGCACTTGCTGAATCTTTAAGATTTTTAGGGAATAAACACTCAGATGCAAAACTAACTGCTTTAACTGCTGCTTTAGATATTGCTAATGATGGTTATCTAGATAACAACAAAGAGCCAGGAAGAAAATGTGGTCAGCCAGATAACAAAGCTTCTCACTTCTTTGTAGCACAATACTGGGCTAAAGCATTAGCTGAAGGTGATAACGCTGAGTTAGCTGCTAAATTTGCACCAGTTGCAAAAGCTTTAACAGAAAATGAAGATACAATTATGTCTGAGTTATTAGCTGTTGAAGGTCAAGCGCAAGATATCGGTGGTTACTTCCGTCCAGATGATGCAAAAGCTGAAGCTGCAATGAGACCATCTGCTACATTAAATGGTATAATTAGCGCTATATAGTATTTCTCTCGTTCCACCTCTCCTGAGGTGGAACGCCTACATCAACTATTAATCTTTTGTTATTAGCTAAATAATTTCTTAGCTAATAATAAAAAATTAAAGGTACCTTTAAATACCTTATCGGAGAATTAATGGCGAGTAAAGTAACAGTAATAGGAACAGGAAATTTTGGATCAACAGTAGCGTTTATATTGGCTATGCGTGGTTCATGTCATGAGGTTGTTCTTAGAGGAAGAAATATTGATGTTGCCAAAGGTAAAGCACTAGATATGTCACAAGCTGCAAATGCAGCAAGAGAACATACTATTGTAAGAGCTGCTGAGAAAGCAGAAGATATAGCTGGAAGTGAGATAGTTGTTATAACAGCAGGTGCTCCAAGAACTCCAGGAATGAGCAGGGATGATCTGCTTACTAAAAATGCAGAGATAGTAAAAATGTATGCTTTAGAGATAAGAGAGCATGCTCCAGATGCAGTAGTTGTTGTTGTAAGTAATCCTCTTGATGTTATGACTTTCGTAGTACACAAATATACAGGATTTGCTAGAGAGAGAATTCTTGGTATGGCAGGTATTTTAGATGCTGCAAGAATGGCACACTTTATATATGAAAAACTAGGTTATGGAGCAGGGCAGATTCGCGCTACTGTTATGGGTGGTCATGGTGATACTATGGTTCCTCTTCCTAAATTTACAACAGTTGCCGGTGTACCTATAGATGATCTACTAGACTCTGAAGAGATTGGAGAAATTGTTAAAAAAACAAGAAATGGTGGAGCACAAATTGTAAATCTTCTCGGTGATGGTTCAGCTTACTATGCACCTGCAAAATCAACAGCTGTTATGGTAGATGCAATTTTAAAAGATACTAAACAGATTCATTCATGCGCAATGATGTTAGATGGTGAATATGGTTATGGTGGTGTTGTTAGTGGTGTTCCGGTAATGATTGGTGCCGGTGGTGGTGAACAGATTATTGAGATGACTTTAAAAACTCTACAAAGAACCAGATTTAAAAACTCTGTGGCTTCAGTTCAAGAAATGGTTGATACTCTCTACTCAAATGGTTTTTTTGATGACATAGATAAGAGTAAATCTTAACTTTTTTATCTGGATATAAGAAGAAAATTCTTCTTGTACCACTTTTATTAACAATTCTAATTTTTATTATTCTGTTTCATTAAGTTACACTGCTAAATTCTAACCCCCCTCATATTTATTTTAAAATTTAAATTTAACTTAATATTAGCTAACCTATCTTACTACTTAATATAGAATTTATATTTAAGTGATTTTAAATATGGGAGTACTAAATGAATAATAAAGATATTATTTCTACAGATGTTCTTATTGTTGGTGGAGGACCTGCCGGTCTTTCAACGGCAATTGCCTTAGCAGACAAGTTAAAGCAAAAGGGTGAGAACAAAAGAATAATGCTAATTGAAAAAGGAAGTTCGATTGGTTCACATATACTTTCTGGCGCAGTTATTAGACCACAGGTATTTAAACAGTTGCTGACAACAGGTGAGTTTGATGGAATTCCATTTGATTCAAAAGTTGGTGATGATATAACTGTTAAGTTAAATGAAGATGGTGGTGAAACAACACTTCCCTTTCATCCACCATATATGTCAAATGATGGTAACTATGTCGCATCACTTGGGCAGGTTTGTAAGTATTTAGCTAAGTTGGCAACAGAAAGAGGTGTAGAGATTTACACTGGATTCTCTGTTGATTCTGTTGTGTATGATAGTGATAACAAAGTAATGGGTGTAAAAACTAAAGATACAGGTGTTGATCATCATGGAGTAAAACAGAAAAATTTTCAAGAAGGTACTATAATTGAGGCAGCTATTACAGTATTTGCCGAAGGTACTAGAGGTTCTGCAGTTAAAACTGTAATTGATAAATTAAACCTAGATGCTGGTAAAAATACTCAAATATACTCTTTAGGTGTTAAAGAGATATGGAAGATTCCTGAAGGAAGAGTAGAAGCTGGTTCTGTTAAACATACTTTTGGTTATCCACTTAGAGATAAAGAAGAGTTTGGTGGTGGATTTATCTATGGTTTAACAGACAATAGAGTTGCTGTTGGTCTTGTAGTTGGACTTGATTATCAAGATCCGTCTTTTGATATTCACGCTGCTATGCAAGTTTGGAAAACACATCCGTTCATATCTAAGATTCTAAAAGATGGTTCAGTGCTAGAAGCTGGTGCAAAAACACTTCCAGAGGGTGGTTGGAATTCTGTACCAAAATTTTATGCTGATAATATGATGATAGTTGGTGATAGTGCAGGTTTCTTAAGCACTCCAAGACTTAAAGGTGTTCACTTAGCAGTTAGATCTGGTATATGTGCAGCTACTACAGCTGTTGCAGCACTGATTAACAACGATACTAGCAAAGCTTCAATGTCTAAATATGAAGAGTTGGTAAATAGTAGTTTTATCTACAAAGAGTTATATCCAACTAGAAATATGAGAGCAGTTATGCAAGATGGCATGGTTCTTGGTGGTTTAAAAATGGGTATGCAACTTATAACTGGTGGTGCATGTTTGATGGTTCCCCAGACTGAAGCTGATAATGTAACTACTAAGAAAGTTAGAGATTTTGATAAGCAACCATTTCAAGAAAGGTTTGCCGGTAAATTAGAATATGATAAAAAACTTACATTTGATAAAGTAACTACCGTTTACTACTCAAAAGCAATGCATGATGAAGTACAGCCTGTTCACTTAGTTGTAAACGATGAAGAGCAATTTAACTCATCAAACATAGAAGAGTATGGTTTAGCATGTGCATCACTTTGTCCTGCTGAAGTTTATGAACTACATACTGATAAGAAAAGTGGTGCTAAATCACTTAGAATGCATGCAGAAAACTGTGTTCACTGTAAAACATGTGATATTAAATCACCAAACAGTGGAATTATTTGGACAGCGCCGTATGGTGGCGATGGTCCAGACTATAATATGATGTAGAGTGGGGAGAATATAATATGGCTTTAACAATAATCAGTTTAATGAAACAAGTTCCATTACCATCAGAGATGAGAATGGGTGATGATGGTTTAATGGATAGAACTAAAGCAAAATCTATTATTAATATAGATTGTGGATATGCTTTAGAAGCTGGTCTTCAAATGAAGATTGACAATCCAGATGCAAAACTTATAGTTTGTTCAATGGGACCACCATCATTTGATGTATCCCTAAAAAAAGCTATCTCTATGGGATATGATGAAGCATATCTTTTAAGTGATAGAAAATTGGGTGGTTCAGATACTTACGCAACAGGTCTGGCAATTTCTACAATGTTAAAGCACTTAGGTTTTGGAAAGGGCTTAAATGAAGACTTTGTTATTGTAGCAGGTCGTCAAACAAGCGATGGTGACACTGCTCATGTTCCTTCACAAGTTGCTGAAAATATGGGGATTCCACAGGCTACATTTATAGAAGTAGCAGATTTAACAGATGGACATATAGAGGCAAAAAGAATTATTGAGGGTGGTTATCAGATGATGAAACTTCCTCTTCCTTGTGCTTTGTCATTTACTCCAACAGGTGTTGATCCAAGACGACCATCTCTAAGTGGTGCAGTAAAAGCAAGAAGTGCTGAAGTCAGAGTTTTTAGTATTGCCGATATTAACTTAAGTGATGAAAAAATCGGTCTTAGTGGTTCTCCTACAATTGTTGCAAAAGTGGCAAATATTACAAGTGAACGCGCTCCGATTAAAATGTGTGAAGGTCATGGTGAATCTGCTTTAGTATCTAGTCTTATTGATAATATGAAAGCAGGTAAAAATACTCTTGAAGTAAAAGAGAAAAAAGCTGCTAAAGTAGCAAAAAGACCAGAAGGTTTTATAGATGCAGATTTTAGAGATGGTGCTACAGGTATTTTAACTTGGGCAGAAGTAGTAAATGGAAAAATCTCCAGACCATCTTTAGAACTTTTAACTCCAGCAAGAAATTTAGCTACTGAACTTGGTAATGACACTCAAGTTACAACGCTAATAATCGGTAAAGATGTTGGTGATTTAGCAAAAGAGTTAGTGGCTCATGGTGCTGATGAAGTTATTGTTGTAGATGATGATAGATTAGAGGAGTATAGAATCTTACCTTTTGCATCAACATTTGCGCAGGTGATTAAAGAGAGAAATCCGGAAATTGCACTTTTTGCAGCAACAACAGCTGGTCGTGAGTTAGCTCCTAGAATTGGTGTTAAAACTGATAGTGGTGTTACAGCAGACTGTACAGCTCTTGAAATCGGTGAGCATATCGATAGAAAGAAAAAATGTGTTTATTCTCCAATTTTACACTCAAGAAGACCTACTTATGGTGAGTCTAAATTGGCTACAATCTTAGGCTTTGTTTGTCCTCAAATCTCAACTGCAAGAGCAGGAACATTTGAAGTACCAACACCTGATGATAAAAGAGAAGGTATCGTAACAGCTTATAAACCAAAACTTTCTAAAGATGATTTTGTAACTGAAATTATTGAGACGGTAAGAGGTGAGGGTGGATTACAGAATCTATTTGAAGCCGATATTATCGTAACTGCCGGTAGAGGTGCATTGAGCGATGATATGAAACTTGTTAAAGATTTAGCATCTGCACTTAATACTCAAGGTATCAATACCGAGTGGGCAGTAAGTCGTCCCGTCGTTGATGAAGGCTTAGCAGAATATGCAAGACAAATTGGACAGACCGGTAAAACAGTAAGACCAAAAGTTTATATTGCGATTGGTGTTAGTGGAGCAGTTCAACATATTGCCGGCATGAAAGAGTCTGAAACCATAGTTGCTATTAATCATAATGCCAAAGAAACAATCTTTAATAATGCAGATTTTGGAATTGTTGGTGATTATGAAGATATTTTACCAGAACTTATAGAAAAAGTTAATGCTGGATTTAGATTTGGGCTTGAAGCAAAATAAAATTTCATAAAAATTGCACTAGTGCAATGGGCTTCCTGCCGAAGGAATCCAAGCGATCAGAAAAAAATTTAGTTTTTTTCTAAGTCGTGCTTTAGCACAGAAGCGTAACTAAAGGAATTACTTCCTTTGGTGTGATAAATTAAAAATTGCACTAGTGCAATGGGCTTCCTGCCGAAGGAATCCAAGCGATCAGAAAAAAATTTAGTTTTTTTCTAAGTCGTGCTTTAGCACAGAAGCGTAACCAAAGGAATTACTTCCTTTGGTGTG